>JANYAP010000166.1 GCA_025361285.1 Bacteroidales bacterium
ACCTTTGCAGCTCCTGAATCTCCTACAACCTTTACAACTCTGCAACCTTTGCAGCTCCTGAATCTCCTACAACCTTTACAACTCTACAACTTTTACAGCTCCTGAATCTCCTACAACCTTTACAACTCTACAACTTTTACAGCTCCTGAATCTCCTACAACCTTTACAACTCCTAACACCTTTACAACTCTAAACCTCCCTCTACAAAAAAAAAATAAAAAATATGGAAAATTTTAACGTCGCAATTATTGGATGCGGCACTGTTGGTAGTGGTGTAGCTAAGATATTGCTCGACATGCAGAACGAACTTTCTGTGAGGGCAAACCAAAAAATTGTTCTAAAAAGTATTGTAGATATTTATCCTGCAAAAAGTGCTCAGACATATAACATTCCTTTAAACCTTTTTAAAGGCGGAGGCAAGGATTTATCGAAGGAGGAAGCCAGTAAATATATCGACGAAGTAATTGCCGATAAAAGTATTAACCTAATTGTTGAAAGCATTGGTGGCACAAGCGATTTCTTGCTAAATAAAATGCTCGATACGTTAAAAGCTAAAAAACACCTAGTTACAGCAAACAAAGCTATTTTAGCCGAACAAGGAAAGGCTTTATTTAATTCGGCCAAGGAAAACAACGTTTGTTTAGGTTACGAAGCCAGTGTTTGCGGCGCTATTCCTATTATTAAATCGATTCGCGAAAGTTTTGCTGGCGATCAGGTGATGGAAATATCGGGTATTATGAACGGTACCAGCAACTATATTCTGTCTAAAATGCAGGAAGAAGGTTTAGACTTTGCAACTGCTCTGAAAATGGCACAGGAAATGGGTTATGCCGAAGCCGATCCAACACTCGATATTAGCGGTGGCGATGCTGGTCATAAGCTTGCTATTTTAATTAAGTTAGCTTTCGGAACCGATGTTAAGTACAACGATTTGATGCTTACCGGAATACAAAAAGTTGGGAAAGAAGACCTCGATTTTGCCAACGAAATGGGATGTACCATTAAATTAATATGTTACGCTCGTAAAATTGATGGTAAAATTATTGCAACCGTTAAGCCTATGATGGTTAAATACGACAACTTCCTGTCGAAGGTAAGCGGAGCAACCAACTGCGTTCAGCTTGTTAACAAATATTCTGGAACACACTATTTTATTGGCAAAGGTGCTGGTAGCCTCGAAACTGCAAGTTCAATTGTTGCCGATATTGTTTTTTCGGCACGCTATAACGATAGAATTCAAAACATAACCGAATCGGATATTTTGCAATTAGTTAGCTCCGACAATGTTGAGTTTGCATACAATATAACTTTTGCCACAGTCGATTATCCTGGCATTACCGGTTTAGTAACCACCGCAATTGGCGAGCAACATATTAATATAGATACTGTTAGCCATAACCGACACAATAAGGAACGCGCCATATTTTCGGTTGCAACCATGCCTTGCACTTTGGAGCAGATAAAAAAGGCTATAGCGCAAATTCGCCTAAAAGCCCCATCGGCATTGATTGAAGAGCCTAAAATAATTCCGATTTTGAAATGATGAAATGATGTATTTACACTTAATTTAATTAAATTGTATGAGTTATTGAAGAGATGTCTTTTCTATCACTAATAAAAAACCTGATTATAATAATTTATACATTTGCGCCATGACAACAATGTTAAATGATATTTTGAAGCTTAGTGAATCCGAACGAATTTTGATGGCGGAAACAATATGGGATAGTATTGATTCTAAAGAATATCAGTTCGATTTGACAAATGATTTAAAGGAAGTTCTTGATAGTCGATTGGCGGATCATTCAATTAATCCAAATGAAGGCTCTTTTTGGCAAGAAGTTAATTTGAGGGTCTCTTCAAAACTCTAGCTTTTATACATTTAGTAATGTACAATTAAAATTATCAATCAAGTATTTTATGCCCATACTTTACCATTCCACTAACCAAAAAGCCAAAAAGGTGTCGTTTCGCGAAGCCTTATTACAGGGCTTAGCACCCGATGGCGGTTTATATATGCCCGATAGCATACCCCAATTTACAGCCGACGAAATTTGGGCATTTCGAAACATGGAATATCACGAAATAGCGTCGCAGGTTATTGGTAAGTTTTTGCAAGACGAAATACCGACCGCCGACTTAAAAGCTTTATTAAAAGATGCTTATAATTTCGATGTGCCGCTCGAAAACGTGTACAATCGTAATTATATTATGCGTTTGGACCAAGGCCCAACGGCGTCTTTCAAAGATTTTGCTGCGCGAATGATGGGGCGTGTGATGAACTATTTTCTTCGTCAGCAAAACCGTAAGATGCTTATTTTAACTGCCACTTCGGGCGATACAGGCAGCGCAATAGCTAATGCGTTTTACGGTCTCGATAATATTCGTGTTGTTATACTATACCCCGAAACTGAGGTTACCGATCGCCAACGACTGCAAATGACCACATTACATAAAAACATTTCGGTTATCGCGCTAAACGGTAAGTTCGATGATTGTCAGGCACTTGTAAAAATGGCGTTTAACGATCGCGAACTCGATCATTTGGAGCTTTCGTCGGCTAACTCAATAAATATAGGGCGACTACTGCCACAATCGGTGTACTATTTTTATGCATTTTCGCGCCTAGCAAAAAGCATGAACGACGAAATTGTTTTCTCAGTTCCTTCGGGCAATTTTGGCGACCTTATGGGTGGCTTAATTGCAAAACAAATGGGTTTACCTGTAAAACGCTTTGTAATTGCTACAAACGATAACGACGAAGTGCCTGTTTATCTGCATTCGGGCAATTATAAAACCATTGTACCATCGTGCAGTTGCATTTCGAGCGCCATGAATGTTGGTCATCCAAGTAATATGGCTCGTATAATTGATTTATATGGTGGCACTATGGACGAAAATGGGAATATTCTCGCTTCGCCAAATGTTGAGAAGCTAAAAAACGATATGTACGCCATTAGCATTGGCGATGCCGAAACAAAAGCGACTATAAAAACCGTTTACGATAAACATAAAGTAATGATCGAACCACATGGAGCCGTTGGCTGGGCTGGTTTGCAACATTTTTATAACGATAATAGCGATATCGATTCGAAAAATCAGTTATCGGTTTCCCTCGAAACAGCACATCCCGCTAAGTTTCCGCAGGAAATAAACGATATTTTGGGTATCGACCCTCAACTTCCTAAAAGCATTTTAGGTTTGGAAGGAAAAGAGGAAAAAATTACACCACTCGAAAACGACTTTTTGAAGTTTAAAGCATTGTTATTGAGTGGTTTTTAACACTTTGGGGTAATTTGTAATTTGTAATTTGTAATTTCCATGTACGTATTTTGTTCCGATGTTGAAGGGGTGTGGGTTCCCGAGGTTTGGATTAACGTTGCTAAAAAGACTGGTATCGAAACACTAAAGGTTACTACACGCGATATTAACGACTACGATTTGTTAATGAAACAGCGAATTCGTATACTTAAAGAACACAATTTAACGTTAAACGACATCCAAAATGTAATTGCAACTATTGAGCCGCTCGAAGGTGCAAACGAAATGCTTGGTTGGATTCGCTCGGTAGCTCAAATTCACATGGTTTCCGATACGTTTATAGAGTTTGCTACACCACTTATGAAACAGCTGGGCTATCCATCGCTATTCTGCAACTACTTAACCGTTGGCGAAACAGGCATGGTTGAAGGCTACAATTTACGGCAGCCCGATCAAAAACGCGAAGTAGTTTTGGCAATGAAACAACTTAACTACAAGGTAGTTGCATTTGGCGATTCGTACAACGATATAAGTATGCTAAAGGAAGCCGATGCTGGCATTTTGTTTCGTCCACCGCAGAATGTAATTGACGATTTTCCGCAATTTCCGGTTGTAAATAATTACGTGGAGTTGAAGCAGTTGCTCGAAAAGTACATTTAGACTCTTTTTAAACTTTTCTTGAAATTACTGCTAAAACCTAAGTTAATTTAACGCAAAGAGTGCAAAGAATATCGCAGAGTACACAAAGAATATAAATAGTTCTTTGCGTACTTTGTAATTCCTTTGCGCTCTATTCGTGAAACTTCTAATTAATTACATTTTAAGCCTACCCGACAATACCCAAGGGCTTATGCCAGCTGGGCGTATCGACTTAATTTCGTATTGCATACCATCTTCTTCGCTAATAACAGCAACTGCTGCCGAAATAGCGGCTGTAACAGCACCATTCGTCGACCCTTCGGCCTTTTTTGCTGGTTCGGCTGCCGCAGGTGTTGGTGCTGGTGCAGGAAATCCATCGCGACGCATTTTGAAAAACGCTTCAGCAACTTGCGGTAAAAGTGCGTATGTTAACACATCTTCTTCTTGCTGAAGGTATTCCTTCATTTTTTCGCGAGTACTTTCCAGTTCGGGTGCAATTAAATCGGCAGGACGGCATGTAATTTGTGCTTCGTCGCCCAATATCTTTTTAAGAATATCAGCTGGGATTGGAGCAGGTGTCTGTCCGTATTCGCCCTTAATTACGGCCTTCGATTCTTTTGGAACCATTTTGTACCGCTCACCAGTAATCACGTTCATTACCGCCTGCGTACCAATAATTTGACTTGTAGGCGTAACCAATGGAGAATAGCCAAAATCCTTACGTACGCGTGGCACTTCGTTAAGTACTTCATCGTATTTGTCGGAAGCATTGGCTTGTTTAAGTTGCGAAATTAAGTTCGAAAGCATACCGCCTGGAACTTGGTATTTAAGTGCGTTTACGTCAACGCCAAGTATTTTGGTGTCGAGCAGTCCGCTAGCAATGTATTTTTCGCGTAATGGTCGGAAATATTCGGCAATATCGCTTAATTTGTTCAAATCTAAGCCAGTATCGTATTGTGTATCCTTCAATGTAGCTACAAAGGCTTCGGTTGGTGGCTGCGAAGTTCCCATTGACATTGGCGAAATGGCGCAATCGATAATATCGATACCAGCTTCGATGGCTTTTAAATATGTCATAGAGCCTACGCCACTAGTGTAGTGAGTATGCAATGCAAGTGGAATTTTAACATTTTCGCGTATAGCCTTAATTAAATCGTAGGCGGCATACGGAATAAGAAGGCCAGCCATATCCTTGATACACAGCGAGTCGGCACCCATCGATTCGAGTCGTTGGGCATCTTTAACAAAAAGCTCGAGTGTGTGCACTGGGCTAGTAGTGTAGCAAACGGTTGCTTGAGCGTGTCCGCCTTCTTTTTTACATGCCTTAATGGCTGTTTCAACGTTGCGCGGATCGTTCAAAGCATCGAAAATACGGATAATGTCCATACCATTCGCCACAGCTTTTTGAACGAAATATTCAACTACATCGTCGGCATAATGCTTATATCCAAGGAGATTCTGGCCTCTTAAAAGCATTTGCAAAGGTGTTTTTTTGGCAAGACTTTTAATTACACGCAAACGTTCCCAAGGATCTTCGTTTAGGAAACGAATACAGGCATCGAAAGTGGCACCACCCCAGGCTTCGAGGGAGTGATATCCAATGTTGTCGAGTTGCTCAATAATAGGAGTCATCTCGTCCAACCTCATACGAGTGGCTATAAGCGACTGATGAGCATCGCGTAAAGCGGTTTCGGTTATTTTTATTTTTCTCATAAAAGTTCTAATGGATTAATTGATAATTTATTCGAGTACCAAAAGTACTTCGCCAGCCGAAATTACTTGACCAACAACTACTTTTACTGCTACTACTTTACCATCGGCAGGTGCTGTAATTTCGTTTTCCATTTTCATAGCTTCCAAAACTAAAAGTACTTGTCCGCGTTTAACAGCTTCGCCAGCTTTTACTTGCACCTTAAAAATGCTGCCTGGCATTGGCGATTTAATACTAGTTCCGCCTTGAGCGGCTGGTGCAGGAGCGCTTACAGCTGCTGCTGGTTGTTTAACTGGCGCTGCACTTGCTTGTTTTGGTGCGGCGTTGCCTTTAATTTCTTCTAACTCAACTTCAAATTGTTCGTTGTTAACTTTTATTAAAAATTTTCTCATAATAAATTATTATTGGCTGTTGTTTATAATTGCATGTATATTAATTTGTTAGCTTTTACAAATGTTCAATTATTAATTGCAAGGCTGAATATGATTTATAAAATTGCGTCCCAAAATTAGTATTTTATAATCAAATAAATTTGGAAAAATCAAGTTTAGAAAAATAATATCTACATTTTTATCATAATACCAAGTTGCAACTTACTCTTTTTCTACCTATTTTTACCAACAAACTAATACAAAGAAGGTTTTGACTATTGCCGCAAATACTATAAACACAAGCTACGAAGAAATGTTCCGGACATATTTTTCGCAGTTGTGCTATTTTGCGCGTAAGTACGTAACCGATGTTGACACTAGTAAAGAGCTAGTTCATAATGTGTTTGTTACTATTTGGGAAAACCGCAGCGAATTCGATTTTAATAAACCTGCCAAGTCGTACCTTTTTACTGCGGTGTATAACCGTTGCATGAACCATATTCGCGACCAAAAGAAATTTGCATCGCACCAAAATCTCGACGAAGCCGAAACTCTATTAGAACATTCGGTTAATAACGATTATTTGGTTGCTGCCGAACTAGAAAGTGATATTTGGAAGGCTATCAATACGTTACCTGAAAAATGCAAGGAAGTGTTTATACTTAGTCGTTTCGAAGGAAAGAAATATCACGAAATTGCCGAGCACCTAAATATTTCTGTAAAAACCGTTGAAACTCAAATGACTAAAGCTTTGAAATCACTTCGTGAGTATTTGGCAGATTATCTTCATCTTTTAATGATTTTTTTAATAAATAAACTTTGGTAACATAAGGGTATAACTCAACTTATGTGTGTATATAGTGATAAGCTATGAAAAACAATAATTTACATATCGACACTGCCGCAATAGCGAGGTTTTTCGCTGGCGAGGCTTCTTCCTCGGAACGCGAACGGGTGTTGCTATGGAAAGACGAGTCGCCCGAAAATAAAATGCAATTCGATGATTTTCAGGAAGTTTGGTCGATAATGGACAAAACTTCACCGCAGAGCAATATTAATATCGATGCCGAATGGAAAATCCTACAATCCACTCTAAAACAATCCGATAAAGCAATAACGCGAACATTTACTTTGCGTCCAATTTTACGAATAGCCGCTTCAATTCTCATAATCATTGGTTTATCGTATTCGGGTTGGTTGTTTTACAATAATAAATCGGTGCAATCGCCAATAGCTGAAACCAATAGCATTACTTTACCCGATGGAAGCCTAGTTACGCTTAACGCAGCCTCGAAGTTAACCTATACCAAAGTGGGTTGGGACAAGCGGCGAGTTGTTTCGCTAAATGGCGAAGCATTTTTCGAAGTAACCAAAAACCCGCGTATTCCATTCATTATTAGAGCAAATGGTGCCGAAGTTAAGGTGCTTGGCACTTCATTTAACGTAAAAGCATACAAAAACGATAGTATTGTAGAAGTAACTGTTAAAGAGGGCGTTGTAAGTGTTTACGAGCATCGTCGCGAAGATAAAAATCTAATAATTACCAAAGGCGAGAAAGCGATTTTTAACAATATTGAAAAGACAATAATTAAACAAACTAATGAAGATAAGAATGTTATAGCTTGGAAAACCCGAACTATGGTTTTCGAAAACGATAGCTTGCAAGATGTTGTTAAAACCTTGCAAAACGTGTATCATATAGGCATTTTAATACAAAGCCCTGAAATAAAACACTGTACAATTACTACAATTTTCGATAATAAAGATATTGAAACAGTTATGAAGGTTTTAAAATCGACGCTAGATGTTACAATTGAAGTGAGGGATGAGAAGATTTTTATTAGAGGGAAAGGATGTTAACAAATATTGCAACGACCTATAAAACTTTAACTTACAAACTGAAACTGGTTTACATTTTTACCATCATTAGTTTGAATTCAGTACAAGTAACCATTGCCCAAACTTCCCCGCTCCACAAATCCATAACAGCCTCATACTATAATACATCGCTAAAAGATGTTATTGCCGATATTTCCAATAAAACTGGTATTCGGTTTTCGTACAGTCCTGGTAAAATTCCAGAAAGCGCTTCTATTACAGCATCTTTCAGCAATGCAATGCTTAGCGATGTTCTTACCACCATCTTTAAAAATATTCCGGTTAAATTCGAAATGATTGACAATTATATAGTACTCAAAAAGAGCGACATACCTGTAGAGGTAATTATAAAAACCGAAAAGCCAGTTGTGCGCAACGCCACCATTAGTGGGTTTATTAAGGATAGCGTTTCGGGCGAATCTTTAATTGTTGCTACTGTTTATATTCGAAGTTTAGAAATTGGCACTAGCACAAATGGTTATGGTTTTTTCTCGCTAACCTTGCCTTTGGGAAAATATAATATTGAAACACAGTATTTGGGTTACAATGCATATATGCAAAATGTTGATTTGCAGACAAATGTAAAATTAGATTTTGGTTTAAACCAGAAAACTCAAAATATTGAGGAAGTTGTAGTAACTAAAATTCAAAATTCCGATGTGGTTTTTAAGCGACATGCATCGCAAACCGACGTTATGCCTACGTTTGTAGCACAATTGCCATCCCTTATGGGCGAACCCGACGTAATTAAGTCGTTGGCATTTCAACCGGGCATTTCGTTTTTCGGCGATGGATCGAGTAATTTTTGTGTTCGCGGCGGCAACTACGACCAAAACCTTATACTGCTCGACGAAGCAACACTTTTTAATCCGTCGCACATGCTTGGTATTTTCTCGCCAATAATACCCGATGCCGTTCGTAGTGTTGATGTGTATAAGGCCGATTATCCGGTTCAATACGGCGGCAAACTGTCGTCGGTGGTTGATATTCGCACTAAGGACGGCAATAAGAACAAGTTTTCGAGTTCGGGCGATATTGGGCTTATTTCGGCTCGTGGAACTGTGGAAGGACCAATAAAGAAGGACGCTAGCTCGTATTTTGTGTCGTTTCGCAAATCGTATTTCGATGCTTATTTAAAGTCTTCAATGCCTTCGCTGCAGGGCTTGTATTTTTTCGATTTCACCACCAAATTAAATTTACAACTTGGCGAAAAGGATAGACTATTTTTTACTATTTATAGCGGAAAAGATATTTTACGAATTGCCCAGAATGGCACCGATAGTGATGGTATTAACTGGGGAAATGCCAGTACCACATTGCGTTGGAACCATGTTTTTGGCTCGCGCGTTTTTTTGAATTCTACTTTTTTGGCTAGTAATTACGAGTACTTTTTATATACATCGGTAAAAAAAAACGATTATTGGAATTCGAAAATTGGCAATGCTTCATTAAAAGAAGAAATGACTTTCTACGTTTCTCCCACACTTGTTTGGCGGTTTGGACTTAAACTGTCGGGTTACGGATTTAATCCTGGCAATTACCATAATTCGAACAGCAACAACAACATACAAGTTTCGCCAGTAAATTCGCTCGAAACGATAATTTATGCTGGTGTCGAACAGGAAGTGCTGCCATGGCTGAGACTTAATTACGGACTTCGGTTAACACGATGGAGAAATTCGGGCGAAGCCTTTGTTATTCAGTACGATAGCAACTTCAAACGGATAGGAGTAAACACCTATAAGCAAAACGAAGTTTTTTACAGAACGGGTGGCGTGGAACCACGATTGACGGCATCGTTTCGTACATCGAAACAATCGAGCATGAAAATGAGTTATAGTAAAACACGCCAATATATCAATCAGATTACCAATACTATAAGTCCATTCAATTCATTGGAAGTTTGGATTCCGGCGGGACCGAATATAAAACCACAATACGCCGATATTGTTGATGTTGGCTATGTAATATCGGTAAAAGGCATTGATTTACAAACCGATATATATTACAAGTTATTGAATAACCAAATTGGATATAACTACCACGCAAACATGCTCATAAACCCCGAAATTGAAGGCGAAATTCGCCAAGGCAAAGGCGTGGCATACGGCTGGGAAATTGGTGCAGAAAAAAAACTCGGAAAACTTACTGGCAAGGCAGGATATACCTGGAGTAGAGCATTTCAGAAAATTGATGGCTTAAACGGTAATCGTTCGTATCCTGCAACTTACGATCGACCACATAATTTTGTTGTGAGTGTTGCATGGCAAGCAAAACCGCGATGGTTGATATCGGCGAATTACAATTTAGCCTCGGGCATGCGAATAACCACGCCCACAGAGTTTTACAATTATCGTGGCTATCAAGTGCCAATTTATACGGCCATAAATAACGATCAACTACCTATATATAAGCGACTCGACGTTTCAACGTCATTTCAATTAAACAAACCTAACCGAAAGTTTCAGCATAGTTTAACGTTTTCGATAATAAATTTATTCAACCGCAAAAACCCAATATTTGTATATTTCAACAAGCAAAAAACTGCCGATGGAACGTTCGAAATACCTACAGATAGGTTGAATACCAGTGACATAACATCGTCGATGCGTTACATTTATGGCGTAATACCTTCAATATCATATCATTTTAATTTCTAATGACTTATAAACAATTAATATATGCCGGTTTAGTGTTCGCAACGTTAATATTTACAGGTTGCGAAAGGGAATTTCCGACGAAACTTCAGGAAACAAACCTTAACGCATTGGTAGTTGATGGCTTAATTACCAACGAGTTGAAACCCCAGCATATTTATCTATCAATTTCTAACAGTAAACTAAATCTCCCATCGGAGCCTGTTTTGGGGGCAACTGTAGTAGTATCGGACGGTAGCAATAATTACGAATTTTACGAATCGACTGTAAACCACGGTAGTTATTATTCATTGCCATTTCAAGCAGTGGTTGGAAAAAAGTATAGTCTTACTATTAACTATAAATCAACTACATACATTGCTTCCGAAAGTATGGTGCCAGTAACCGAATTGTTGCCAATAGATATTTCGAAGGAAAAGGATAGCAATTTGTACACATACAATAACGTTAAAGGTGGCGACCCTGCTATGATTGAAGTGATTTTCGATTGGACAGGAAATTACACATACACAAACAAATATGGCAGTAACAAAGCGCAAGCAACATACTATGTACTTAAAAATTTGGACATTAACGAAGCCCTAGGAGCTGATAGACAAGTAATTCGATTTCCCGAAGACACAAAAATAGTTCGACGCAAATACAGCTTATCGAAAGACTATCAGGCATTTGCACGTTCGCTATTAATGGAAACCGAATGGCGTGGCGGAATTTTCGACGTTCAGCAAGGCAACGTAACCACCAACATAAGCAACGGCGCACTTGGCTTTTTTACTGTTTGCATGGTTGTAATGGATTCTATGATAGTGAAATAGATATTTATTAGCTTATTGGTATGTAATTGGAAAGTACACTTATTTTGGTTTATCTTTGAATAAAAATTGAATATGAGTAATGGTCAAAAAGAATGGTGTTTTTTGTCATTATTTTATAAAATGAAAAATGTTTTTATTTAAAATGTACATGATTTGTTTATTAAAATGAATGGCAAGAATTTGATAACAATGAATAGTTTGTTAATAACCCATTGATATTCTTAGAATTTCTTTATGCCTTAAATAACTCATCTATAAATTATACCATTCTTTTCATTGCCATCAACTTTGATTTTTTAACCGCAATAAATTATTTTTTCTGAATTACTTTTTTTGAATTAGCTGTTAAGCAATACCATTATAGTTTTAAAGCTAATTTGACCATTCTTTTTGTCTATTAACCCAGGAACTGTTGTCCGCGATTATCTCGCTATTAGTTGGTATCAGGTCGATTTAGCCGAAAATGGCAAAATAGGTTGGGAGGCATTTACCGCAAAAAAATACGATTTATGCATTCTCGACATAATGTTACCCGAAACCGATGGTTTTACCCTTGCCGAAACAATTAGAGCGCAAAATGAAATTATTCCAATAATTTTTTTAACTGCAAAAGCAGCGCAGGACGACAAATTGAAAGGGCTGCGAATAGGTGCCGACGATTATATTGTTAAGCCGTTTAATATTGAGGAATTAGTTTTGAGGGTTGCCGTGTTTTTAAAACGAAGTAGCCAAGCCATTTTACCAACATTTACATTTTCTATTGGTAGTTATATATTTAATTATAAGAACTTAACACTTTGCCTAGAGAACAAAACCCGAAATTTAACTCAAATGGAAACCGAGTTATTACGAAACCTCTGTATCAATAAGGGAGAAGTGATAAAACGCGAAAAGTTACTTACCGATATTTGGGGCAACAACGACTACTTTACAGGTCGTAGCCTCGATGTGTTTATTTCGCGCCTTCGCAAATATCTACAAGACGATCAAAGTGTTGAAATTCAAAACATTCACTCTGTAGGTTTCCGTCTAAACTTTCGGTAACAACACGGTAATAACTTTCTTTTGCAAGCAATAATATTTTCATTAAAGGTAGTAATTTTACACCTTTAAAAAACACAAAACAATGAACAAAAAAGTTAAAGTTGCCCGTTTATCTATCTTTTCCAACTCGTTTCTTATTGTTATTAAGTTAATTGTAGGCCTTACGTCGGGTTCGGTAAGTATTATTTCCGAAGCCATTCACTCGTCGATGGATTTACTGGCTTCGTTTATAGCCTTGTTTTCGGTAAAAATTGCCGATACGCCCGCCGACAAGGAACATCCGTATGGCCATGGCAAATTCGAAAACGTGTCGGGCGTGGTGGAAGCACTATTAATTTTTGTGGCAGCCGTTTGGATAATAATCGAGGCAACCAAAAAACTTGTTCATAATGAGCCTATTGAATCGATAGGGTTAGGTTTTATTGTTATGTTCGTTTCGGCGTTGGTAAACTTTATTGTTTCGCGAAAGCTTTATAAGGTAGCCAAAGAAACCGATTCTATTGCCTTAGAAGCCGATGCACTTCATCTTAAAGCCGATGTTTTCACTTCAGCAGGTGTTGGATTAGGTTTACTACTTATATATGTTACGGGCTTATATTACCTCGACCCTATTGTTGCTATTCTGGTGGCTATTTTTATATTGTTCGAAGCGTTTCAGTTGTTGAAAACCGCCTTCTTCCCTTTGGTTGACACAGCTATGACTGAAGGTGAAATTGAAATTATTATGAAAACACTGCAAAACAAGTCTTTACGTTTTCATGATTTAAAAACCCGTAGAGCTGGGCATTTTCGTTTTGCCGAAATCCATTTAGAAATGTCGGAAAGTTTATCGTTAAAAGACGTCCACGTTGTATGCGATGAAGTTGAAGATGAGCTTAAATCGAAAATTAAAAATCTCGAAATAAATATTCATGCCGAACCTATTGAATCAATAGGAAATTAGAAATAAATTTTAGAATATTTGTTATTTTAATCAGCAAAAATCGGATTATGACAGACTCAGAAGAAGATAAACAGAAATTTAACAAGGATTTAGGTTATCTAGTTGAAATATTATCAGAATTAATTAAACAATACAATGATTTGCTTTTAAAGGGAGAACTGAATTCGGAAGAGGATGAGGCACTTAAGACTATACAAGAATTCCTATTATCGCTTGGCGCCATACTACCTAATGCAATTAGCGAGTTAAACGAGGATTTATATGGAAAGTCAGTTGGGTTATATTACGCATTTAAGGAGGCCGCTATTAATGGAGACCCAAATGCACAAATCATTATAAAAGAACTAAAACCAATGTTTGAAGACAGCTTAGGTGAAAGACTAAATATGAATTAGAATAAGTGATTAGGAACTGTAAATAAACTACTTGGTAATTGTTCTCCCTGGCTGTGCGCCTATATTACAAAACCAAAGCAATATGCGTAAACCAGCGCTATGCGGTAACAATGTGTTGTGGGGCGATGGCGTTTTAGGTGTATTTGCAAACTGGTAAATAATGCATACTTTTGTACAAATAAAGATAATCTATGCCACACAAAGCAACACCTACCACTGCACCAACTTTCGACTCGGTTTGGCTATTATTTCAGGAAACTCGCGAACAAATGAAAGAGACTAGCCTACAGATGAAAGAAACTGATAAAAAGTTTAAAGAAACCGACAAACTGCTATCGGAAAGATTTCAGGAAACCGATAAACTGTTGTCGGAAAGGTTTCGGGAAACCG
Source organism: Bacteroidales bacterium (assembly GCA_025361285.1). Taxonomy (GTDB): domain Bacteria; phylum Bacteroidota; class Bacteroidia; order Bacteroidales; family JAAUTT01; genus JAAUTT01. Next base: position 14,105 of record JANYAP010000166.1, read on the forward strand.
ATAAAAAAATTAAGGAGTTAACTAATTTGTTTACCACGCAATGGGGCAAATTAGTTGAAACATTAATAGAACCCTCGTGCTTAAAGCTTTTTAAGGATAGGGGAATTGACATAGAGCAAAGTCTGCAAAACCTTAAAGTTAACCACAACGGCGAAGGTATGGAGTGCGATATTGTTTTGGTAAACTCTACCGAACTGGTTGTTGTGGAGGTAAAAACTACTTTTAAGTCCGAATACGCTACTGAGTTTATTGAAAAACTCGCAAAATTCAAAACAATTTTTCCTCAATATAAGAATTATAAGGTGCTAGGTGCGGTAGCTGCGCTAAAATACGAAGGCGGTAGCGATAAATTTGCCTATCGGCAGGGTTTGTTCGTATTGCGTAGCACTGGCGAGGGCCTAGTTAAAATACTTAACGATAAAAAGTTTGTGCCGAAAGGATTTTGAACATAACAGTTGCCGTAACTCGTTGCATTAACTGTTAACTCAACGAGTTACGGAGAGTATGCCTTTCGTTTTACCTCGATATTGGTTGTGCGTAGGCCAAAACATCGGCTTCCGTTATTTCCTTATCGCACAGTATTATAAGTCGTTCCAGCACGTTTCTAAATTCGCGGATATTCCCGGTCCAAGTAATGTTTTGAAGTTCGGCTATGCCATCGCTGGTAATTTTTTTCAATGGTATTCCATATTCGCAGCATATTAAGCCGCAAAAGTGTTCCGCCAGAAGGGGTATGTCCTCAAGCCTTTCGTTTAACGACGGCACGTGAATAAGTATTACACTTAAACGGTGGTAAAGATCCTCGCGAAAGTTGCCGGCTTCAATTTCTTTTTTCAAGTCCTTATTGGTTGCGGCAACAATGCGTACGTCAACTTTTATTTCTTTGTCGCTTCCTACGCGGGTTATCTTACTTTCTTGCAAGGCTCTAAGCACTTTGGCTTGTGCCGAAAGACTCATATCGCCAATTTCGTCGAGAAATAAAGTGCCGCCAATGGCAATTTCGAATTTCCCTTTTCTATCCTTATAAGCCGATGTAAACGCGCCTTTTTCGTGTCCAAACAATTCGCTTTCAATTAGTTCCGAAGGTATTGCAGCGCAGTTTACTTCCACAAACGGCATTGCCGCCCGTGGGCTTTTTTCGTGAAGCCAGCGAGCAACCAACTCTTTTCCAGTTCCGTTTTTTCCGGTAACTAATACACGAGCATCGGTGGCTGCAACGCGGTCAACCATTTCTTTAACCTTTCGTATTGCTGCCGATTCGCCCACAATGTCGAAGGTTTTGCTAACTTTTCGCTTCAAAACTTTCGTTTCGGTAATTAACGTAGTTTTGTCGAGGCCGTTACGTATAGTTATTAACAATCGGTTCAAATCGAGCGGTTTCTCAATAAAGTCGAACGCCCCTTTTTTGATTGCTTCCACGGCGGTATCGATATTTCCATGACCCGATATCATTATCACCGCAGCGTCGGTGGATTGTTCGAACAGTTTTTCCAACACTTCCAAACCATCCATATTTGGCATCTTAATGTCGCACAGCACTATATCGTATTTGCCTTTCGCGAACAAATCGAGCCCTTCGATACCATCGACAGCTAAATCTACCTTATGGTTTTCGTATTCAAGCACTTCCTTAAGTGTGTTGCGAATACTTCGTTCGTCGTCGATAACTAATATGTTGGCCATTAAATTGTTTGTGTATTGGTTTTAGTGAAAATCGATATCTATATCCCTCGAAACAAATAGAAAAAGCCCTTATATATCCCTTTTTTATTGTAAAATTGAGGTGGATCCTTTTCGAGTCCGAAGGGTGTTGTGTCTAAAATATAGAAATATAAGCCTTCGGGAGCTTTAATTCCGGTTTTGCGAATAGTTCCATCCCATCCTTCCCAGTCTATCATATTTTCGTTTGGAGGCGATTCGTAAACAAGTTTACCCCATCGGGAAAAAATTGACATTTTGAATTGTTTTATTGATCGGTTATATATTTTGAATACTTCGTTAACACCGTCTCCATTAGGTGTAAATACATTAGGAAAAAGAGAGTCTTTTCCTTCCTCAATATTTGGAGGAGATACAACAACAGTATCCATGGTGGAATCGACACAGAACGTTAAAGAGCTTTCAACAATCAACCAAATGGTATCAATAGTAGGTAGATAATACACGTGAATATCAGGCTTTTCGGAGTGAAACTTTTGCCCATCGCCAAAATCCCATTCAAAAATATCGGCTTTAACCGATTTGCTGGTAAACATAACGCTTACAGGTGCCGAGTTCTTTGTTTTATCGTCCTTAGTTTTCTGTATTATTTCCTTCTCAATTATTGCCTTTACTTGAATCGATTTGTAAAAAACGGTATCTTCCTTAGCCAATCCTAAATTGGTAACTATTACTTTGTAATGCGTGTCCTTGTATGGTGGGTCGTAATTTCTGAAAGCTGCTTTTTTACCACCGCTCGGCAAGGGGTTTTTGGGTGTAGGGTCGGCAGTCCATAAATAGCTATGTTGGTTTACTAACGAATAGTGAGTTGCAGTATTAGGGTTTTTATAATAAAATGACGTTGAAGAAGTTACGCTACAACTTAGGTCGAGATAGTCGCATGTATATTTATCGGGTTTTACTTCTCCGGTAACGCTATCTTTCTCAACAGCAATTGTAAAGTTGTTAAAATATACCCATGCAATAAACGATGTGTCGCGAACGGTTTTTGTTAACGATATGCGATATCCGCCTTCTTGCAAAGTATCAATAGTTGAGCTATTTACAGTTGTGTCGATTTTAAATTGGGGCAAAAACGTGTTCGAAGTGGTATCGAAGCGACTCCATGTAAAGGTTGCAGTAGTATCGAAAGGAGCTTTTAAGTCGAACGGATTTTTTACCGTCAGCGAGCCCTTTTGCGAAACAGGATACTGCGAAAAAACAAATATTGTGTCGAATTTAGAATAGGCTGTAACTGCTTTCCCGTTAGCTGTTTTGCTCGAAACTTGTGCAGTTGTGCTCGATAAAATACTCGAAATAATAAATGCGATAAACAGAAAATGGCGAAACAACGTTTTCATTAAGATGTTTGTGTAAGATATAGTACGACAAATATTTAAGAAATAATTCATATTTTATAATTTAAGAAATACATAGAAATATTTCAGTATATTTAAGTATTTCAGTACATTACGAATAACAGAAGTATAAAATCTGTCGAAATATTGGTAAAAGTATAAACTGTAAAGTAATAAGTTTATTTTAAGAAATAATAAATCGACGTAAATTATTGAAGTTAAAACTGCATTTTTTCCATTGCATCAACAAGTTTATCGAGGAAGTTCTGGAGCGGTTTTTCAACCATCATTTTCATCATAACGTTTATATCGGCTTTAATGGTAAGCTTAATATGAGTGTCGTTGTCGCCTTTAGGCATAAGTTGTATCCAAAAAACGAATTTATGGTTAGCCATGCCATCTCCGGTAACCTTTATAGTTTTAAATGGTTCACGTTCAATTATTTGCAAGCCAACTTTTCCTATTCCTGTAACCGAAAACTTGCAATTGTCGTTGGTAGCTTCAAAATCCTTAACCTTGTCGGCAGGTATAAACTGCTTGAAATTGTTGAAGTTAGAGATAAATGTATAAATACGCTCGCTGCTCGATGCAATTGTTCCTACGCGGCTTTCTATCTTAGTTTCCATGTTTTTCTTTCTACTTCAGTTTAATTATTTTGCATCCATGAGTCGGGGCTTTGGCGCCACTGCTGCAACACTTTAAGGTCGCTTTCGCGGATGTAATTATTGGCTACGGCCACTTCGAGCAAATCGGTGTAAGTTGTTAAAGTAACTAGTTTACAATTACTTGCCTCGAAGTTATTAGCTGCCGTGCTAAAGCCGTAATTAAAAATAGCAGCCATGCCAAGTACTTCTGCGCCAGCTTTTCGCAGAGCCTCAACTGCTTGCAGACTGCTTCCTCCGGTGGATATAAGATCTTCAATAACAACTACTTTCTGCCCCGGTGTAACCAATCCTTCAATTAGGTTTTCGAGTCCATGCTTTTTGGGAGCCGACCGAACGTATGCAAACGGCAAGTTCATGGCATCGGCAACCAATGCACCTTGCGCAATAGCACCTGTGGCAACTCCTGCAATTAGTTCAACCGAAGGGTAATTGGCTCTAATTTTCTCGACAAAAGCATCTCTTATAGCAGTTCGCATTTCTGGATACGAAAGTGTAATGCGGTTGTCGCAATAAATGGGCGATTTCCAGCCCGATGCCCACGTAAATGGGTTTGTGGGTTCTAACTTAATTGCTTTACTTTGCAGTAAATACTGGGGAATTAAACTCAAGAACTCTGTCATGCCACAAGAATATAAAATTTTTTACAACGATCGTGCTATTGTTTTGACGAGCAAAATTACTAAAAGCTTTGAAAATATCGGCGGTTTGTTCTATAACTATCAAAAAAACGACGAATTGAACGATTTACTTAAAGCCTTCGAGCAATTCGAGCATATAAGTTCGCTGCATATTTACCATTTCGATGTGGATATTCTTCTCGACAAAATAAAATTGCGCTATACCATTGTTGAAGCTGCTGGCGGCGTTGTGCGTAATCCCGAGGGTAAATTACTGGTTATTTTTCGTCGCGGAAAGTGGGATTTGCCCAAAGGCAAGATGGACAAAGGCGAAACGCATAAACAAACCGCTTTACGCGAAGTGCAAGAGGAATGCGGATTAACGCATATCGATGTAGGACAGCGACTTGACGACACCTACCATTTTTATGTTGAAAAGAATACACGCATTTTAAAACGAACGGCTTGGTTCGAAATGACTGTAAACGGTTACGAACAACCTGTGCCACAGCTGTCGGAAGATATTACGAAAATAGAATGGTTTAGTAACCATAATATTAACAATGCTTTAGATAATACCTTCGAGTCGCTAAAAGATGTTTTTAGTACGCAGATAAATAGGTAATAGCCAATCTATTTTGCTGATATAGTGCAAACTACCGGATAATGATCGGAAAGCTCTAGTTTGGGGCTGCGGTAATTGTGCGAAGTAAGCGTTTTGGAGTGCAAAATATAATCGATACGAAACGATGGAAATTTGCCTAAATAGGTGTTTCCGAAGCCAGTACCCGATTCCATAAAGGCGTCGTACAGATTATAGTGTATTTTTTGGTAGGTGTACGACACAGGCGAATCGTTAAAATCGCCGCAAACTATTACAGGGTAAGGCGATAGCTTTATGTGAGCGGCAATAATATCGGTTTGTTGCGCACGTTTTAGGTAAGCTTGCATTAGCCGATATGTTATGTCGAGAAAACCAATAAAATTGCGCGAGTTGTATTCTATTTTTAGCGTGTCGATAAAATCGTAATTCTGGCGCAAAAACCTAACGCTTTGTAAATGATTGTTATAAACTCGAATAGTATCGTCGTTTATTTTTAAGTCGCTGTAAATGCATGCGTTGTAAGTGTTCTTAAACGGCACTTCGCCTCTCGAAACAATAGGATATTTGCTAAATGTAGCTATTCCGAAGTTCGAAACGCCTTTTTTACTGAATGTGTATTTAACGTGGTGGTATTTGTTTTTTGGCAGATGCTTAAACAATTCGGCTTCGGAGTATTTGCCTTTTTGGCGAGTGTAAAACTCCTGAAAGCAAATAATATCGGGGCTTTCCCTCTCGGTAAACTTAATTATTTCGTAGCCATCGTTTTTATTAGATGCCGAATTATATATGTTAAAAAGCCGCACATTAAAGCTTAGTACCTTAAAAGCCTCATGGGTATTAGGTTTTTTCGCGCTATTCCACGGCAAGTGTATCTGTATAATTCTGAAAAAAAATGTATAGCCCAGCGCAATAGCTAAAAACGAAAGTGAAAATTGTTTTTCCCAATTAACAAGCCATAACACTATAAATGCTAGGTTAATAAGTAATAAAAATGGATAGGCAAGCCCTAATAAAGCTATGGGCCAAAATAATTGCGGACTTACAAAAACCGACACGTACGACAGCAATAGAAATAAGGCCGCAACTATGTTTACACGGAATAATATTTTAGATAAAAATGCTCTCAACGGTTAATTATTTTTGTTACTCATTTTAAAAAGGGTTGCTTTCTCCACTTTCGTAAGGCTTTCGTAACCACCTTTCGAAATTTTATCGAGAATTTGATCCACTTCTTTCTGGTTTTCATGCTTTTGCTTATTAAAATCCATATCGTTTGATGGCGCTCGTTTATGAACTACTTTTAATTTACGTGGTTTGAAAAGTGCGTACACCCAATCGAGAAAGCCACTCACCCCTTTTGTAACGTCGCGACCGCGCATATATTGCTTAGCCCATAAGTAACCGAATAACGCGCCCCCAATGTGTGCAAGATTGCCGCCAGGGTTGTTCGACGCTATTAAAATTACAAACATAATTATAGAGAAAATGGCTATGTATATAAGTTTAACCTCGCCAAATAAAACCATGTTAAGCTTAAAGTTAGGGGCGTAAATAGCTGATGCTGTCATTATTGCAATTACCGACGCCGATGCACCCATTAAAATTGCCGGATTAAATGTGGCGGGGAAAAGGTTGTATATAGCAAAATACATAGCTCCACCAGCAATACCGCCTAATAGATAAATACTTACGAGCTTCTTCTCGTCGAAATAAATTAAAAATATTTTACCAAACCAATACAAATTGAGCATGTTAAACAGAAAATGTAAAACATCTTCGTGATAAAACATGTATGTAATTATTGTCCAAGGCTTTAAAAGCAATGCCATGGGCGTTGATGGCATCGACATCCACGCCGATACTTGACTAGGGAAGAAATCGCCTTTATCGCCAAAAAAATAGATAAGAAACACTAACCTAAAAAGCACGAAAACCGCACCATTAAAGAATAATAGCTTAATTAGCGAGTTGCCGTTTTTGTACGTATCCGTTATTTCGTTTATTATTGTTGCCATAGAAGTTATTGAAGTTGTAGAAGTTGAAGAAGTTATAGAAGTTATAGAAGTTGTGGAAGTTATAGAAGTTGTAGAAGTTGTAGAAGTTATAGAAGTTATAGAGGTTATAGAGGTTATAGAAGTTATAGAAGTT
>JANYAP010000167.1 GCA_025361285.1 Bacteroidales bacterium
AACTTCTATAACTTCTACAACTTCTATAACTCCTATAACTCCTATAACTCCTATAACTTCTACAACTTCTATAACTCCTATAACTCCTATAACTCCTATAACTTCTATAACTTCTATAACTCCTATAACTTCTACAACTTCTATAACTCCTATAACTCCAATAACTTCTATAACTCCTATAACTTCTATAACTCCTATAACTTTACAACCTTTATAACTTACTTTCACTGAACAAAAATAACTAATTTTGCACGATTAAAAATTTTGATTTTCATAACTTCATGCATCAATGTTAAATAACAGGGATTTAGTACAAAATATAGGCATTTCCGATTACGACTATATACTTAACGATGAACAAATTGCGAAATACCCTCTAGCCGAAAGAGATCAATCGAAACTACTCGTTTTTCGCGATGGAAACATCTCACAATCAATATTTTCGAGCCTTCCCGAAATACTATCCGATGGGCAATTGTTGGTGTTTAACAGCACTCGGGTAATTCCGGCCCGATTAAAATTTCGTAAATCGACTGGTGCAAATATCGAAATTTTTTGCTTAGAACCAGTTAATCCAAAGGACTATCAACTTTCGTTTCAGGCAAACCGTTGTACTTGGAAATGCATTGTAGGCAACCTTAAAAAATGGAAAGATACTGATTTGCACAAAGATATTGTTACTTCTAGTAACACAATTACCGTAACAGCCACAAAAATAGCCGATTACGGAACATATCAGCATATCGAATTTTCATGGAATACGGCTCAAACGTTTGGCGAAATTATTGAATTGCTGGGTGTTACCCCTATCCCACCCTATTTGAATCGTATAACCGAAGATATTGATCGCGATCGATACCAAACGGTTTATTCGCGCACAAAAGGCTCGGTGGCAGCGCCCACGGCTGGTTTGCATTTTACCAATTCGCTTATCGATAACTTAAAAAAACAAAATATTAATATTGAAGAAGTTACACTTCATGTAGGTGCAGGTACATTTAAACCAGTGCAAACCGAATATATTGCTGATCATGAGATGCATACGGAGTTTTTCTCAGTATCGAAACAGACTATAAATCAACTCATAATCAATTACGGAAAAATTGTTGCGGTAGGAACCACCACTCTACGCACCTTGGAGAGCTTGTATTGGATAGGCATTAAGCTTCGCGGGTCGGAAGGTACCTTCAAAGAGCAATTACATATAAACCAATGGGATGCGTGTAATGTAGACGGAAATATATCGTACACCGAAGCGCTACAAACAATACTTAATTACTTAGAAAACAATAATTTAAATGAGCTTGTTGCCACAACACAAATTTTAATTGCGCCAGGTTACAATATCCGCAGCATAGAAGCATTAATAACTAATTTTCATCAGCCTAAAAGTACGTTGTTGCTTTTAATTGCGGCTATAGTGGGCAACAAATGGAAACACATTTACAACTACGCCGCCGAAAATAATTTTAGATTTTTGAGTTATGGCGATAGTTCGATACTATATTTGCGGAAAAAAGAAGCAGAAAAGTTGTAAAAAGAAGTTGTAAAGGTTATAAAAGTTTTAAAGGTTGTAAAAGCCATTTCTATAACCTAAATAATGAATGGCGAAAATTTGAAACTTCTTTTCGACAGCTTCAAATCGTTCATAAAAATAATTCAGCGCTTTAAAGCCTTCTTCATCGTTTCACCAATCAATGCGGGCGTTTCAACCACATATAAGCCACATTCCTTAAGTATTTCAATTTTTGCGGCAGCGGTATCGGCTTTGCCGCCAACAATAGCTCCAGCATGCCCCATCTTACGACCTTTTGGTGCCGTTTGCCCTGCAATAAACCCCACAACTGGTTTTGTGCCATGGTCTTTTATCCAATATGCAGCCTCGGTTTCCATCGATCCACCAATTTCGCCAATCATTATAATACCTTCGGTATCGGGGTCGTCCATTAAAAGTTTAACAGCTTCGAGGGTTGATGTTCCAATAATTGGATCGCCACCAATGCCAATGCAGGTCGATTGCCCCAAACCTTGTTTTGTAATCTGATCGACAGCTTCGTAAGTTAATGTGCCAGAGCGAGATACAATACCAATTGTTCCTTTTCGGTGAATAAAGCCTGGCATAATACCTACTTTTGCCAATTCTGGCGATATTACCCCTGGGCAATTGGGTCCTATTAAGCGCGAATTACCTTTAGTTAAATATTGTTTCACTTTTATCATGTCCGAAACAGGAATTCCCTCTGTTATAGCAATAATTAGTGGAACTTTGGCATCGGCGGCTTCCATAATGGCATCGGCAGCAAAAGCTGGCGGCACAAATATGAGCGAAACATTGGCTCCTGTATGTTCAACAGCTTCTTTAACGGTATCAAAAACAGGTCGTTCCAAATGAGTTTGACCACCTTTGCCAGGGGTAACACCACCAACTACGGCTGTGCCATATTCCATCATTTGGGCGGCGTGGAAAGTACCTTCGCTGCCTGTAAAACCTTGAACCACAACTTTCGAATTTTTATCGACTAAAACACTCATATATGCTGAATAATTATTGAACTATAAAGATACAATTATAGGCGATTTTGTTTAATAAAGTGCTATACAACATAAGAGCATTTTTTTAATTAATATCATTTCATAACTTTGGGTGTAATAGAGTTAGAATTTAGTTGTTAGCAATAATACTAATCAAACAGCTGTTAATAAGATAATTATATATTAAACAAACAAGTCATGTTCCGTAAATTAGTACTGATAGTTTTTATATTTTTTCGAACTTGCCCAACCTTTGCCCAGCCCGAAACCCCCGATGTGGAGGAACTTTTTAAACATGCTCAGAATTTAGCATTTTCGAACCAATGGAAAGAGGCCAGAGCGTTTGCCCAACAAGCATTGGTTATAAACCCTAAGTATTTCGATGCCAAAGTGCTTATTGGTAGAACTTTTGCTTGGGAACAGAAATACGATTCGGCACGGTTGGAAATAATGCCTGTAATTACTTCGGATACAGCCCACTGCGATGCCCTCGATGCGATGATTGACATTGAATTTTGGTCGAAAAATTATCCTGAAGCATTAAAATGGTGCAACATAGCACTTACGTTTTACCCCAACAACCGCGATATTCTTCTTAAAAAAGCTCAAATACTTATAGCGATGGGAAACGACGAAGAGGCTCGCGCCATACTAGCTCTTTTACTCGGTTTAGACCCTAACAGCTACGAGGTGAATGCATTATTAGCTAGCATGCATAAATACCGCAACCGCATTGCGTTGGAGCACACTTTCGATTTTTTTCGCGAACCATACACACACCGATGGCACATGACATCGCTGCAATATCAACGCGACGAAAAATGGGGAACGATAATTGGCAAATGCAATATGGCTCAATTGGTTACAGCTAACGAATGGTACCCTTCAAATGCTGGCTTTCAGGCCGAAGTGGATGCATACCCAATTATACGCCCTGGCACATACCTCTATTTAAATGGAGGCATATCATTAAGTACTTTATTTCCATTTCTACGCTTTGGGTTTGAGCCATTCCAGTCGCTAGGCAAAGGCTGGGAAGTTTCGGCTGGTGGGCGATATTTGTTTTATGATACCAATTTAATGGCTAGCAAAGTAACAATACTTACTGGATCGATAAGTAAATACTTCTCCAATAATTGGTTATCGTTCCGCCCTTATTGGGCAATGACTTCCAGCAACTTTTCGCAATCGTACTTTGTGTTTTACCGACATTATTTAGGAATACCCGAAAACTACATTGGAGGCGCACTAGGCGTTGGATTGTCGCCCGACGAAAACTATAATAGAACGGCTTACTACGGAAATTCTTCTTTAAGCAGTTACCGCTTTCGTTTCGATATTCAGCATAAACTAAGCAAACAATTTATATTGAGATGCTTAACAGGCTACACATACGAAAAATACACTTACAAAAAATATCGTAACAGGTTCGACACCAGTGTATATTTGGCTTTTTTGTTTTAGGGAAGATGGGTTACACAAAAACGTTTAACGTTGTTTATCAGTTCATTGCAACACTTACCATTTCATTTCCACTGTTTTTATAGAATAACGAAGATTGCACCAATCAGAGAAGATTAAATCTTACCAAAGGTAAGTACGTAATTATCTGCGATTTAGTAATTGAATTAACCTTAATTACTAATTCCTGTCCTGGAGGAAGTTTTTTGATAAAGTTTAACGTTTTGGGCGAAAGTTTAGCTCCATCGTTGTCGGACGATATAAACATTCCCCCATAATAATAACCAACCGTAAAATGCTCTATTCTAAACCATTTGTCGCTTTCTGGCAAATCGTCTGTAAAAAATAGGTTTATTGAATCGGCAGTGAAAAAGGTGGCTCGGTTAATTACGCTTTTTTCTTTTATAAAAATTTTCCCAACGCACAATGTTGGCGATGGAACAATTAGCACTATAAATTGTTTCTTACCAATAATTAATGTATCGTTATTATCATTTATAAAATAAGTAGTTACAAACGATCTACCAGCATTATTTGGAATAGTAAGAAATCCATTCTCCGACTTTACTATTATTCCGTTATTAACTCCTAAAAATAGTTGGGTTGATTTTAAAATAGTGTCGGGTAAGCTTATTTCCAAATAATTATCGATACCGCAATATAAAAAGTTACCTTTCGAATCGGTAGAATTTATTGCCACTTTGTTCCAGTAATTATTGAGTATTAAGGAATCGTTTGCACTCATTTTCTGAGCATTTAGATGATGAAACTGACTGAAAACTATAAGAAATATTAGAATTACTCGTTTCATTAAAAAATAATTTACGCCGAAGATAATAATTGGAAACAGATACACCAAAAGTATTGCATCGATTACATTATATACAACGAATTTATTTTTCTGACATATTTATTTTAACGCACAAGTTATAAGTTTATTTCTTCTTGGTTCTTGGTTCTTGGTTCTTGGTTCTTGGTTTTTAATTCTTGCGTTCTATATATAATTGTCCACAACCCCTTGAAACGTTACAGTTTTTAATTAATTTTACAAAAAAATGAAATATGCCATTAAACGTACCCGATAATCTTCCTGCAATTGATGTTTTAAAGGAAGAAAACATATTTATAATGACCGAAACGGTTGCTATTCATCAGGATATTAGACCGTTGCGAATAGCTATTTTGAATTTAATGCCAGTTAAAGTAACAACCGAAATTCATTTGCTGCGAATGCTGTCGAATTCGCCATTGCAAGCCGAAATATCGCTAATTAACATAAAAAATCATGTTTCGAAGAACACGTCGCAGCAACATTTGGAAACTTTTTATTTAAACTTCGATCAAATAAAAAACCAAAACTTCGACGGATTAATTATTACTGGCGCACCAGTAGAACATCTTGAATTCGAGGAAGTTACATATTGGGGCGAAATTAAAGAAATTATGGACTGGGCTAAATCTCATGTAACTTCTACATTTTATATATGCTGGGCTGCTCAAGCTGGTTTATTCCATCATTATGGTATTGAAAAACATGCCGTCGACAAGAAGATTTTTGGCGTTTTTCAACACCAGGTAAATAATTCGAAGATACCGTTGTTGCGTGGCTTCGACGATGAATTTATGGCTCCACACTCCCGATTTACCGACATTTTTAGAGACGACGTACTGAACGTTAAGGAGCTTGAAATTGCTGCCGAATCGCCCGAAGCCGGTGTGTATATTGTTGTTTCTCGCGACGGAAAACAGGTGTTTGTTACAGGTCATTCCGAATACGATTTACTTACCTTAAAAATGGAATACGACCGCGATGTGGCTAAAGGAATTGCTATTGATGTGCCACGAAACTATTTCCCAGGCAACGACCCAACGCAGTATCCGCGGGCATTGTGGAAAGGACATGCTAGTTTGTTGTTTTCCAATTGGTTAAATTATTATGTGTACCAGCAAACGCCTTATTCTATTGATGATATATCGTGAAAAAGTTAGGCATGAAACCGTTGTAAACAATAATTATCATTTATGAAAACAACATTACATAAAGCCAATACCCGTGGACATGCTAATTATGGTTGGCTCGACACATATTACACTTTCAGTTTTGCGAATTATTACGATGCTAAAAGGATGAATTTCGGTGCATTACGCGTTCTCAACGACGATTGCATTGACGGTGGTGGAGGTTTTGGAGAACATCCGCACGACAATATGGAAATAGTTACTATAATTCTCGAAGGCGAGTTGGAACATAGTGATAGTATGGGTAATACGTTCCGAATTAAAAAAAACGATATTCAAACAATGTCGGCTGGAACGGGAATTTTTCATTCGGAATTTAATTACAGTAAAACCGAACCGTTACGCCTTTTACAAATATGGGTATTGCCCGATAAACAGGGACTTACTCCAACCTACAATCAGAAAACATTCGACCCCTCAAAGCGCATAAATAATTGGCAGCGAATAGTTTCGCCAAGCGAACCCAACGCAGTTAAAATTAACCAAAATGCATACTTCTCGTTAATAGATATGCATAAGGATTTTTTAACTGACTATCAACTTCATAGCAAATATAGCGGAGTCTATATTTTTGTTTTGGAAGGTTCAGTAAGTGCAAACGATACTATATTGAATAGAAGGGATGGTTTAGGTGTTGAAGAAACTAACACAATAGCATTCAAAGCATTAGAAGCTTCGGAATTGCTGGTAATAGAAATTCCTGCATCAATTTAAGCCTCCTTTTTTTTCAAATTGTCGCTAAAAACACATATATTATTCTTATTACGTCTGCGCCGCACCCTGAGCTTGTAGAACGGTATGTGAATGACAACTAGTTACATCAAACATGCAGATTTAAGGTGATGGAATAGTTACCAATATTATTGAAAGGCTAGTTACGGTAACCCTTATTTGGCGTACACCGCTGTTTTAAAGGTAAAGTGTTTTTGCGAGAAGTAACTGTAAATTACTATTAATCCAGTAGTTAGTATTTTCGATACAGTAGGGTAAAGCCCAAAATAGTCCACAAACAGTTTAAGGAAAAAATAGTTTAACATAATGCATACCAGCACAATAACTCCATATCTAAACAATTGAATTCTACCTTCTAATTCGGAATGCGAAAAAGTAATGTATTTCGAAAGTAGAAACCCTGTAGTAAAGGTTACAGGAAAAACCATTATAAACGAAGCTATATGTGGGCTAATAGCCACAAAACCAATATCTACGATTTGTTTTTTGAGAATAAAGTTATACGAAATAAAAAAAAGCAAAATATCGAGTGCCGTATTCGATCCACCACAAAAGGCGTAGCGAAACGTTTCCTCGGGAACATACTGTTTAAAAGGCTGATAGAGCCAGTTAATAAGAGCGAGAATGTGTTTTCGAAAATTGTTTAACTTTTTCAATGGCTATTTAAAAAATGCACCGCAAAATTAGAAAAAGTATTCACTCGGCAATTGATGTTTTACGTAAAAGTTGGAGTGGGTAAAGATATATTGAAATGAAGGTACGATTATTTAGTCTTAATTTTGTTTCAAAATGCTAAAAGTCAGGGAATTAGTAATTATGAATTGAGTAAAGTGCGATTTCGGAGCTATCTTATTAATAAATAAAATAATAAAGCGAAACAGCCAAGCCAATAACTATAACTATTGTGCGTAAAAAAGTGGGATTTATTTTTCCAGCGAGTTTTCCGCCAATATAACCTCCCGAAATTGCGCCAATTGCAATAACTCCAGCAATTAGCCAGTCCACTTTCCCCGAGAATAAAAAATAAACCGATGCGGCAATATTAACGCTAAACGAAATGGCTTGTTTTAAAACATTTAGTTTGGTTAGGGATTCGTTGATAACTAAACCCAGAATTGCCATTAAAATAACACCAAGCCCAGCACCAAAGTATCCTCCATAAATAGCAGCCAGAAAGATAAATAAATACATAGCTGCTGCATTTAAACGCCCGCTATGAGCCATACTTGTACGCAATGCAACCCAATTCCGAACGGGCACTTGTAAGGCTAAAATAATGGTTGCCAGTAATATAAGATAAGGAATAATGGTACGAAATGAGCTTTCGTTAGTATTGAGCAGTATAAGTGCGCCAGCAATGCCCCCAACAATGCTAACTGGCAGAATTTTAAATAAACGTTTTTTTTGCGATTCGAAATCGTGGCGTTGCGCATAAACGCCGCCTAATATTCCGGAGCATAGCCCAATGGTATTGGTAACGTTTGCCGCAACGGCAGGCATTCCAATGGCAGTTAAAACGGGGAAAGTAACTAAAGTGCCACCACCAGCAATGGCGTTAATAAACCCTGCGGCAACTGCTGCAAAACAAACAATTACTAAATCGAGTAAGGTGTAAGACATACATTATAAATAAAATACGAAAGGCCGCCTATTACAATAAGCAGCCTTTCGTTTATTTTTAATCCTAAAATTATTGAGAAACTCGCTTCTCTTGAATTCTAGCTTTTTTGCCAGTAAGGTTACGAAGATAAAAAATCTTGGCTCTACGCACTTTACCAAACTTATTTACTTCAATCTTATCGATAAAAGGTGAGTTAGCAGGAAATATTCTTTCAACGCCCACGTCTCCCGACATTTTTCTAACTGTAAATGTAGCTGTAAGACCAGTACCGCGTTTCTGGATAACCACACCTCTGTATTGCTGAATACGTTCCTTTGCACCTTCTACAATCTTATAGTGTACAGTAATTGTATCGCCAGCCTTGAAGGCAGTAGCAGCGGTTTCACTTTTATCAGCAAACAAATTATTAACAACATTCATTAAATCCATCACCGTAATATTTTGATTGTTTGTTTTTTTATAACAGCTCGCAAAAGTATGATTTTTTTTTGATAAGTAATAATATACTTCAAAAATAATGCGACTTATTTTATTTTAATGCGCAACGCCGTGTACTTTTAACTTATCGCCAGTTTGCTCTACAATTTTTTTCGACCACCATTCGGGATATCCAGGTTGCGAAGGGGCTGCCGATTGTGTATATCCATTTTTGAGAAACTTACCATCCTTTTCTTTTTTAATATTGCCGTCGATGTATTTAACTAATAAATAGTTACCTAATTCTTTCCACTTGTAAAAAGTGTTGTCTCCCATTTTTACTGAATAATCGGTTAAAAACGCAATCGCTTTCTTGGGTTTTATTTTAAAAAGAGCAAGAGCCTTTTCGTCGGTTATTGAAGTGTTTTCAATATATTGGTTTTCAAGCGATAACTGTGTTTTTTTAACGTCCTCAATCATTATATTGTATCGCAAATAGCAAAAGTTAGCTACAAAATTAAATGTCCAGAAAGCCGATTTGTCGGAATATGTTAGTATGTCGCCATTGCCAACACCAAACGATTCGGGCACTTTGGTAATGCTTGCGTACATTGGCGTATAAACTGTACTAGCGGCATCATCAACCCCAAACCACAGAATACCACCTATTTGGTTTGGCAGCCAGCCACGCGATTGCGCCACAAACGAAAACCCAGTTTGTTGTGTGGCTGTGGCACGTTCGTTGAGGTAAGCAACGCCATCGGCTTTCCATGTTAAAGGACGCCAACGGTAAGGTAGACCGAATGGCCCAGCACCCATATCTTTACTCATATCGAGTTCGGTGTCTTCCAAATGGTCGCGCATAAAGCCCATCATATCTTTTAGCGATATTTTGTGTTCGGGCTTAATATACAATGGCATACGATTAGTGAGATTTTGGCCAGTAACATAATCCCAATACTGTGTCATATTGCTATTTACTTTGTTAAACATAGACCATACGCGTATTTCGGAGAAGCGAGCAGCGCTAAAATCGACTGGAGCATAGGTGTCGGAAAAGCTAAAATCCTTATCCTCGCCAGAGTAGAGTCCTTTTGATTTTGCAAAGCTAATTACATCGGGGTCGTACAAGCAATTATCGGGGTCGTTAAGCGGAAAAGTTCTTATGCGAGCTTGATTGGCATGGCCTGAAATATAACCATCGGGTATTCGCATTGCAACCCATAAGGCTCCTTTATTGGCTGACCCTTTACCGATAATTTCGAGTATCCAGGCTTCGTTTTTATCGGCTATGGAAAATGATTCGCCAGTGCTATAATACCCGTATTCGTTTACTAACGAAGCCATTGTGCTAATGGCTTCGCGAGCAGTTTTGGCGCGTTGAAGGGTAAGGTACATAAGACTTCCGTAATCGATTATTGCCGTAGTGTCTTGTAATTCGGTGCGTCCGGTAAATGTGGTTTCGCCAATCGATAATTGGTATTCGTTCATGTTTCCTACAACGTTGTAGGTGTGAGCTACTTGTTTAATTTTACCTAGTGGTTTGCCAGTATCCCACTCAACTACATCAACCATAGCATCTTTTGGGTGATTTGCTGCTGGTTGGTAATAAAGCTCACCAAATAGCGTGTGAGAATCGGCGGCGTAGGTTATCATAACCGACCCATCGGTTGAGGCTCCTTTGGTAACTATGTAGTTTGTGCAAGCCTGCAAAGGCGATGGTACGATGTTGAATAGTAGAAATAATAGTGCTACCAGTGTTAGTTTTTTCATGATTTTCGATTTAGTTTGTACTTTTTACTACAATAGTTCGGTAAACATTTAATCTAAGTTATTTAACACTTTTATTTAGTGTAATTTGTCGCTTTCGTATTTTGGTGACAATAAATTATATAATAGCCATCAAATAACTATGTTATTAACAATACTGTAATTACTTTGTAATTAAAACTTAACCGCTACCTTCAAATTTATTCTTCGCGAAGTAAGATAATTGGGAACGGAAAATTCGTTAGGGTCGCCAGCCTGATTAGGAACGGTGCGCACCCAAGTATATGACGATTTGTTGTTTATATCTAAAAGATTGAAGAATTCGATGCTAACAACGAAATCTTTAAACTTGTTAATCCACTGCACGTTGCTATTATGTTCGTCGCTTTTAAAGGTTTTCGAAAAACCCATATCAACACGGCGATAAGGACCTATGGCAAATGTTTGGTCGAAGCGTGCCGACCCTGGAGGGCTAACTTGCAAGCTACTTCCATAAACTAAATTTAAATGCAATTGCAGTGTTGGGTTGTTGGGCAGATAATCTTGGAAATACAGGTTGAAATTTACTCGTTGATCGGTTGGTCGGGGGTAATAGCCTGGCTCTATTCTGGTGCCACTTCGGTTGATATAAAAATCGTTTATAATGTTTTCTTCCGATTTAAGGAACGATAAGCTTGCCCACGATTCCACGCCAGGAACAAATTCGCCATTCAATTTAAAATCCATCCCAGCGGCATATCCATTGGCATTGTTCTGGGCTATATAGCGAATACGCACATTGTCAACTTTATACGGTATTAGGTTGCTAAGCTGCTTGTAATATAATTCGGAAGTAAAAATAAACGGTCGGTTCCATAGTTTTAGGTGATAATCGCCACCAATTAAATAATGAATACTCTTTTGAGCAACAATGTGTTGGTTAATATTTCCGTGAAAATCGCGCATCTCCTTATAAAATACTGGTTGATAATATAATCCGGTGGCAATGTGCAACATTATATCGCGAGTCCATTGTGGCTTAAGCGATAATCTAACTCGCGGACTTACAACCAATTGTTGATTAAAACTCCAATAATTAAATCTAACTCCTCCATTAAGAAATAATTTATGTTTGGAGGTGCTAAACTGATACAAATCCTGAATATAGCCTGAATAGCGGCTCGAAGCAACATTATTCTTGGCATTTACAACATCGTATAATTGAATAGACGATGGCGAATACGGTGACGAAAAGCCTGCGGAATCAATTAATGTCCATTCGTTTAAACGATCGATTATTATTTCGCGCTTATAATCTAACGCCCACCTAAGCTGATGGTTTCCAGCCGAAAATGTACCTATATGCGAGGCTGTGTATGAGTTAGTCCACATAAAATTGCGTGCATGGTTAAGCATTCCGCCAACGCCTATGTTCAGCATGCTATCCTTGTAGTTTGTTCCATCGGGCGTATTGTCTAATTCGTTTATAAGGTACTGGCCTTCAATGTCGAATGTTTCTTGTTCGTAGGTTGAATATGCCGACCCCAAAAGCTTTAACGATAATTGACTGGTTGGTTTGTAATTAAGTGTTAAAGCGCCA
Source organism: Bacteroidales bacterium (assembly GCA_025361285.1). Classification (GTDB taxonomy): domain Bacteria; phylum Bacteroidota; class Bacteroidia; order Bacteroidales; family JAAUTT01; genus JAAUTT01. Next base: position 12,132 of record JANYAP010000167.1, read on the forward strand.
AGCATGGAGCGGTATTTATCCATTTCCTGACCGCCGTAATACACTGTAAGGTTATATATCTGTGCAATTGATCCAAAATTTGTTGACCGCGTTTGAGGTACAAACTGAAATTTGTTTTGTGCAAAATTTCCAAGAACGCTAGCTTCGAATTTTTTTGTAAACTGATATGTTATAAGCGATTGTACATCGGTAAATGCAGGTTTGTAATCGCCTTTCGTGTCGAGGGTGCTTAACAGATATTGCGATGTTTTGTACCTAAAGCCAGTAATATGGGTTAATTTGCCATTTTTCGAGACTCCTTCGGCAGTAACTGATGCGCCCTGAAAACTAGCGCTAACCGATGCTTGATATGTTGTTGGGCGACGATAAACAACATCGAGTACCGACGACATTTTATCGCCATAGCGAGCTTCGAAACCGCCAGCCGAGAATTTTACCGACGAAACCATGTCGGCATTTATAAAGCTTAATCCTTCCTGTTGTCCCGATCGTATTAATTGCGGACGAACTATTTCAATGTCATTAACATATACAATGTTTTCATCGAAATTACCGCCCCGTACCGAGTATTGCGAGCTTAACTCGTTCGACGAAGAAACGCCAGGAAGCGTTTTAATCATAGCCTCGATATTGCCGCTGGGGTTTGGTATCTGTTTATAATCCTTCATGCTAATGCGGCTAATATTGCTGGCTCTGTCGGATTCACTAACCACCGAAACTTCGTCTATTGCTTTAACGTTCTGATAAAGAACTATATCTAATTTAAGTTTTTCGCCGTTTTTAAGGTGAATTACTTGCCTTTGGCTATTGTATCCAATCATCGAAAAAACTACAACGAAATCCTTGCCCGAAGGAACAATTAAGCGATAGTAGCCACTGTCGTTGCTCGATATTCCATACGAAGTGCGATCGGCATAAACGTTTACGCCATTTAAAAAATTTCCGTGTTCGTCCTTAATTCTGCCATCGATAGAGGCAATATTTTGGGCATATCCCGATAACGAAATATACAATAACAACGTGTACAATAAACAATTCCGAGCTGTGTTTCTCATTTCTAACAAAAGTGTCGAATATAGGATATTTTCCGTTACCAATGCTAACGAATTATTGAACAATTTATTTTAGATGAAATTGCCTTGCCTTTAGATTTCTCTACTTTCCGCAATAAACCTAAAAAATTGTGTAATTTTGCTTACCTCATAAATCTTATAAATGCTTGGTTTTAAAATATATATCTTATCGGCTATACTATCGCTTTTTAGCGCTAGCTACCACCATGTGCATGTTTCGGTGCTAAATATGGAATATTCGAGTGGTAAGCCCACCATAGAGTTGTCGTTTAAAACAACCACTGCCGATTTCGAATTAGCCATTGGGCATAATTATAATGTAGCCTTAAATTTAGGGCAAGCCAATGAATGTGCCGATGCTGACAAGCTAATTAACAAATACATAGCCACAACTTTTAAAGTACTAATTAACAATAAATATCGACCCGAAATTGTTTCTATTAGAAAAGAAACTGTTGACGATGTTACTTGGATTTACACGTCGATATTGGTCTCGGAGCCAATAAAAAATATTACCATTCATAATGCTTTACTTATGGATATTTTTATGGATCAAACTAATTTGCTTATTTTTTCAATTAACAAAAAGGAGACTGGTTACCGCCTCGATTTTTATAACCGAGAGGTTGAAATAGTCTATTAATACCAAACCAGAAATTTGTACAATGATAAAAAAGATACTTGTTCCCATATTTTTTGCGTTTATTCTATTATCTGTTAAAGCCACGCATAACAGAGGAGGAGAGATTACCTATCGCCAGCTTTCGGCATATACTTACGAATTTACAATTACCACGCTTACCTACACCCTTAGTAATCAGGAGCGACCCGAATTGGAAATAATGTGGGGCGACAATACATCATCGGCAGCTCCGAGGACGAGCATTGTTAAGCTTCCCGATTATTACCAGAAAAATATATATAGGCAAACTCACACATTCCCTGGGCCAGGCATATACGAAATTGTAATGCAGGATCCCAACCGAAATTTAGGCGTTCAAAATATTCCCAATTCGGTAAATGTTCTCTTTGCCATAAAAACCACTATGATTGTCAGTCCACAGTTAGGCACCAACAATACGCCCGTTTTACTTAACGATCCGCGCGATAAAGCTTCGCTAGGTCAGACTTTTATTCATAACCCGTCGGCGTTTGATATAGATGGCGATAGTATTTCGTATAAACTGGCTACCTGCCTAAGCGATGGGGGTAAACCAATTGATAATTATACCTTTCCTCGCAGTAGCGATACACTTTATGTTAACCCTGTTACTGGCGATTTAGTATGGAAAAACCCTATGGATACTGGCATTTTTAACATTGCCATGAACATAGAAGAATGGCGTAAAGGTGTAAAAATATGCAACATAGTTCGCGATATGCAAGTTGAAGTAAAAAACTCGTTAAACAAACCTCCTGTAAATGAGCCATTACGAAATTGGTGTATTGAGGCTGGAACAATTTTGCAGTTTTCGGTAAAAAGTACCGATACTATTTTCGACCGAATAAGTCAATACGCTTCCGGAGGACCTTTGTCGTCGTTACTCGATGGAATTGCAACCTTCGTGCCCGATCCTTTAAATACCGGAATGGGCTACAGTGCTTCTATTTTTCGTTGGCAAACTAACTGCTCTCACGTTCGTAAACAGCCTTATTATGTTGTTATTAAGTCCGAAGATAATGCATCACTTCGATTGACCGATTTAGATAATTTTTCGATAAATGTACTCGCTCCAGCCCCTAAAAATTTAAGGACCTTGGCTAAAGATAATTCAATAATTGTAAATTGGTCGAAAGCCGTATGCGTAAATGCCACAGGTTACGATATTTACCAAGCTTCGGGAGCAACTAACTTTGTTATCGACAGTTGCCTTGGGGGAATTCCAGCGAGTTCGGGTTTCGTAAAAGTAGGGTGGGTTAAAGCAGGCGATAACGATACCACATTTATCGATACAGGTTTAAGCAAAGGCGTAAATTACTGTTACCGTGTTGTTGCAACTTTTGCCGATGGTGCAGTGGGTTATCCATCGGAGCAATCGTGTACTACTCTTTCTCCTGGAAATCCAGCACTTACTGCTACCAGTGTAACAGTAATTGACGCTACTAATGGCGAAATTTTTGTGTCGTGGATTAAACCGCAAGGCTTGGACACTATTCTTGGGCCTTTCGAGTATAAAATTTATCGTGCCGATAGCTATTTAAGCTCAAATTTTAAGTTGATCTCTACCAAACAAACTCCCGACGGTTTGGATACAACCTATACCGATAAAGGCTTGAACACCGAATCGTTTCCATATACATACAAGGTTGAACTATACAAGGATTCGTTAGGTAGGAAAGTTTTGGCAGGAGCGCCTGAAACAGCTTCGAGCATGTACCCGCGTTTGTCGGCTGCCGATAATCAGGTAACTGTTAAATTAGTAAAAGCGGCACCGTGGGTAAATTACCGATATATTATTTATCGTAAATCATTACAAACTAATGCTTTCGATTCGATAGGTTATACCGATACTGGCGAATTTATCGATAATGGGCTCGCTAATGGGCATATATACTGGTATTTAGCCAAAGCCTATGGGTCGCGAACTATCGATGCTAAAAAGTACTTCACCTTAAATTGGTCGCATAGCGATAGCATAAGTCCACTCGATACGCTAAAACCTTGTCAGCCAACCTTAAATGCTGTTACCAATTGCGATAGTAGCTTAAATATAATAAGCTGGCTAAATCCTAATACGTACTGCGCCAACGATATAATAAAATATAATATTTTTTTTAAACGCGGTTTATCGTACCCCTTTTCACTTATTGCAACAATTACCAACCCCGATATTACGGTATTTCGGCATCATCCCGACGAAACCCTTGCCGGATGTTATGCCGTTACTGCAATTGATAGTTTTAATAACGAAAGCACCATCCTACAAGAACAATGTACCGAAATTTGCACAGGATATTCGTTGCCGAATGTTTTTACACCTAATAACGACGAGTTTAACGACATATATAAAGCATACAACCCCGATGGATACGTAAAAAAGGTTGAAATGAAAATTTTTAACCGCTGGGGAAAATTGGTTTTCGAAACTTCCGACCCCAATATAAACTGGGATGGAAGAGATAAAAACTCAAAGCATTACGTTACCACTGGTGTATATTATTATCTGTGCGATGTTTACGAGCCTCGCCTTGCTGGTATTGAGGTGCGAAACATGAACGGATTTATACATGTATATACCGAAACAAGCAATAACAACTTAGATAGATGAAAATGAATAGATTACTTTTATTCGGATTGTTTTTAACGTTACTTTATAATGCAAGCGCCCAGCAATATGTTATAAACAGATTAAAATCAAAGGTTTATATCGAACAAAATCAATTCGATTTGGCGTTAGAACTTCTTCAAAATACTACTGCATTTCCTAAAGCCGATAACACAATTTATTGCTATATAGGCTATTGCTATTTTCAGAAACAGAATTACACGAGTGCCATTTACAGTTACCTGAAAGCCGATAGTGTTTCGAAAAACATTGCCAGCATTGAGCTGGCGCGATGTTATGCTTATAATGGCGACAATAAAACCGCACTAATTTGGCTCGAAAAACACTTAGCTGGAAACCCTAAGAAACCCGAACTCGAAATTATAACCGATAATGCTTTCGAATCTGTTTCTAAAACAAGCCAATGGGACGAATTATGGAAGAAACAATGGTACTCCGAAGCCGAAACTGAAATAAATGCAGTTAACGCATTGTTGGCTAAAGGCATGCCCGATGAAGCTCAAATTGAACTCGAAACCTATCAAGCTAAAATTTCGCCAAAGCATATTTTCTTTGCACTTCAGGCTAAAGCATACTTAATGCAAAAAATGCCTAAGCAATCGTTATTATCAATAAATGAGGCTATTGAAAAGCACAGTATGTCGGCCGAATACTACTTTTTTAGAAGCCAGCTGTTGCTTAAATCGCAAAAATACGCCGATGCATTAAACGACATATCGAAAGCCATAAAGCTAAACAACATATTACCAAAATACTATATAAAGCGTGCCGAAATATCTCGCTTAGCTGGGAACAAAAAAATTGCCGAACTCGACTTAAAGATTTACGAGGAGCTATATCCCGAATCGGTTGAAACAAACTATCAGCGCGGATTACTCGAAAAAGCTAAAGGCAACCTACTTACGGCACTCGATTATTACGATACTGTTATAGACAAAGATGCCACTAAGGCAGTTTACTTTCTCGAACGAGGCAAAATAGCCCTCGAAGTTAAGCAAGTTGAAAAGGCCGATGGCGATTTTGGTATGGTGCTCGATTTCGACCCAAACAATACCGAAGCCTATTTAATGAAAGGCAATACGCGATTTTTACTCGAGGATATTGATGGAGCTTGTTTTTGCTGGAAAAAGGCCAAACAGCATGGAAGCCGCGAAGCTGCGAGCAATATTTATAAAAATTGTAAAGAGTAACTAACGATAAGCTGTATTAAACACTATATTGGCGCACCAATTATTGTACAAATTTATAATTGTATTATGCTAGTAATAAGTAACAGTATTTTTAGGGGTAGTCAAAAGCAATACTACGATTTAGCTCAGAAAGAGCGTGTATTAATTAATCGCAAGAGTAATTATTTTGAGCTTGTACCATGCGGGCATACTATTCCCGATAATCCTAGTCCATCAAACGATAGGGTTTCCAAACCCAGAAAATGATGATAAATAGCTAATAAACTTGCTCAGCAATTTTGTTAAGATGGTTTTAGACTATCGAATCGTAATTTTTACTATTTTTGCCGCCCTAAACCTATAAAACATGAGTAAATTAACTATTAGCAGTATTGAAGAGTTTGAAACGCACGTAGGCAAAGAGTTAGGCTTTTCGGAGTATTTAAAAATTACGCAGGAGCAAATTAATTTGTTTGGCAACGCAACGCTCGATCATCAGTGGATACATACCGACCCAGAGCGGGCTGCTACCGAAAGTCCGTTTAAAAGCACCATTGCGCACGGGTTTTTAACACTTTCGTTGTTACCACATTTTTGGGCTCAAATATGCGAGTTTCAAAACGTAAAGCTAATGGTAAACTATGGTATTGAGGAACTTAGGTTTAATCAACCAGTATTGGTGGGTAGCGAGTTAAGGGCACGAGTATCGTTAAAATCGCTAAAAAACTTACGTGGAGTTATTAAGGCTCAACTACATATAATACTCGAAATAAAGGACAATCCAAAACCAGCCTTAGACACTACACTTATCTTTTTGTATCATTTTAAGTAGTGGTTTTACAAGTTGTAAATTGGCGGAATGGTGTAATTATTAAATAGTTCTAAGGATTATAATGAAATAAGTCATTCGATTTAGTGTCATTCCGACGCAGGTCATAACGTCGAAGACCTCACCGAAGGTAATCCCTAGTTTAAAACCATCCTTATTATCTTATTTATTTGTTTATCAATTTCTTGCAATACTTACAGTTTCATTTTCCACTGTTTTTATCGAATAACCAAAACAATTAGCCTGCATATTATTTATTTGCTATTATAAATATCTTCTTCTTTTAAAAAGCCGTCGGCAACAACTGTACTTTTCATATTCGTTTTATCTAAGCTTATAGGATCTATTAAAAAACTCGGCACATCTTTTTGACCGTTATACAATGTGTTTCCTGTTAACTTAATATCTTGGTTTTTTGCACATTGTATTGCCAACTCAACAGCTCTATCTGCTAAAATTTTCAATGGTTTGTATATTGTCATTGCCTGTGTACCGTTAACAATATTCTGACATGCCTTCAATTCGGCATCTTGCCCAGTAATTAGCGGATATTTTAGTGCATTATTGGCATTTAGTGCATCTATTGCTCCATAAGAAAGTCCATCGTAGGCTGATAGAATAACATCTGGTACATCATTCGATGATAGCTCAAGATACTGATCGATTGCATGGTATGCGTTATCTCGTGCCCAATCTTCAATATATGTATCATATACTACCTTAATTTTGCCCGACTTTATATACGGGTCTATAATTCCAGCCCATCCTTGTTTCATCCATACTGCATTCTGATCGGATTTGTCTCCTCCTAGCAAATAGTATTTCCCTTCGGGTACATATTTAGTGGCGTACTGTGCCATTAGTGTACCCACTTTAACATTATCGAATGAAACAAAATAATCTAGGTCGCAATTTTGAATAAATCGGTCGTAAGCAATAACTTTAACATTGTTTTCGTGTGCAATTCGCACAATGGCTGCCCCTGTATTTTTGTTAACTGCAATTACTAGCAATACATCAACGCCTTGGTCAATTAATTGCTGTGTTTGCTCAATTTCCAATGAGGCACTTAAATTTGCATTAGTAACTATCACTTCCACATCAAGTAATTTTGCTTTTGCTAATATTATGTCTCTATCCTTTATCCACCGTTCATTTTCAACAGGCAACATGAGCCCAATTTTAACTTTGTTCGATGAACAAGAAGTTAACATAAAACCCAATGATACTATGATTACGTATAAATATTTCATAATTAATACTTTATGTTTTCGTGAGTTATAGTAGCAAAATTTCAAGCATGAAGGTACAAAAAAAATTAACTAATTTTATTCAACATAATTTAAACTACAAGTTTACCGAGCATTTTGTTAATATTACATCCATTAAGTAGCCAGTACAAATACCTTTAACAGAAACAATTTGGCCAACTTTAACCGACGATGTATCAATTTCGGTTTTATTAAACGCACACATTACACCCTCTGTATCAGATTTTTCCTTTAAATATACCGATATTTGACCATCTTTTTCCAATATTGTATCAACTTTGCCAGTAACTTCCACTATCTTATTAAGATAAAGCATATTAGTAGAGTCTTCGTTGGATGCATAGGCTTTTATTAAAGTGTTAGCCGATACTACCGCCTCCGTTTTTTTTGATGCTACATTGGTATCCGATGGGCGAAAGGTTCGTTTCCAGACTAAATAACCTGACAAAATCGCAAAAACTCCTAGAATTAGCCAAAATCTTTTCATATTGTTAGTCATATACTTATAGTTTTACATTGGATTATAGGTAATATCAACATTTACTTCCATTTCCTTAGCTATTTTGTTTTCAACTAATTGAGGAATAACTATCCCAAAATCCTTCGGAGCAATGGTAAATTTGGATACGGCAATAATCGACGTTCCTTTCACTTCAATAGTTCCCTTAGTGGTAATTGTTTTAGTAATACCGTGCATCGAAAGTTCTCCTGTAACTTCTGCCGAATATACTCCCGCTTTTTTAAAATTTATGGTCGATAAATTTGTGATTTTACCACTAAAACTGGCCTTTGGAAATTTTTCGGACTCCATGTAATTCTCGTTGAAATGTTCCTGCATTAGAGCCACCTTAAACTCGAATGCTTTTTGAAGAAGATTAAACTTAATATCTCCTGTTGAGGCATCAATAACGCTAACAACTTGATTATTATGCGCTTCAACATTTTCCATAGGCGTGTGCGAATAAAACCAAACATGCCCATTTTTCGACAAATACTTTTGTGCACTTACCAATTGCAATGAAGCAATTAAAAGCATTGAAACTAGAACTTTTGTTTTCATAATTTAACAGTATTTAGTAAATAGTATAGTAATAAGTACTTAGTAATCTGTACTTTTAAAATATTAGGCACTGCAGGATTAAGAGTGAGAAACATCTCGAAAATTGACGATTAACACCTTGGTATGTGTTTGGCTTGTTGAGCATTAGACACTAAAATCTATATCTTTTTTAATAAATATCGATTATAAGTTTAAGGTCTTAAATATGAGGCGTATATGAATTTACCTTCACTCTAAATCCTGTAGAGCCAAATATTATAACATCAACCCTTTGTAAACTGTTCATTTTAATGCAAAAACTCGCGAAATATTAAAGCCGAAGCGAATACCCGCATCGCTCCATTTGCTTTGTGTGTTGGTAATAAAATTTTTCTCAATCATCGATTCGGAATTCGATACAAACAATTGAAATACATGACCGCCCGTTTCCAAATCGAAACCTATCGATAACGGATTATATGTTTTTGTTTTGCGATAATCGTTAAGTGGAGGAATAACATAATAATATTCCACATTAATCGAAATTCGTTTAGTAAGTTTATAGCGAAACCCAGCCCCTACAGCTAATACATCGTTCGGTTCCAATTCACTTTCTACTAAATTTTGGTGAACAAAAGTAGGGTTTAATTCGAGCGAAAACCGGTCGTTAAACTTACGAGCAACCAGTAACTGATATACATAACAAAAACGCGAAAAATATGGTATTTGTTTGCCTGTTAAACCAATTTCGTTTGGGTAAGCAGTAAAAAATGAAGTTGATGAAAGCAATGATAAGGATATTGGCATATTTTTAGCTCCTTTCGATTGACGTAGTAGAGAAAATTTGGCGAAACCATCGTATGTTTTATTTAAGTTTCCTCGCCCCACTCCTACCATCAACCAGTTGGTAATTCCATATTCCAAACTTAAATGAATATTCGATTGATCGAGACCCCAAAAATTATGAGCACCCGAGTTTAAAGTGCCAAACCTGTGCGAAATTCGAAAATCGAGCTGATGAACAGGCATACGCTCAATTGAATGACCATTAACAATGCGAGTTGATTTAAAGGTTGCCGTTGTATACTCGGTACTGCTGTTGGTTGCCTCGGTTAACAGCTGATCCAAGTCCTGTGCCGACATATATCTTACTGTAAATGATAACATTAACAAAAACAGTATTCTTAAAAAATGGTTTATCATTTTTGAAAAGTTTGGATTACAATATGTTAATTATGTTGGTTTGTTAAAACTAATTTTTGGGTGACTGATTTCCAATCCATATTTTAATTGATTGAATACTGCAATCGCTTAAAATATAGCCCTGTGGCATTGCCTTTGTGCCTGTATATTCGCCAGTGTGCAAAATACTGCCTAAAAGTTGTCCGTTATCAACCTGAACTTTTACATTTGCATATGTATCAAGCAATATGTTACCTTTTGGTAATGCTCCACTGTGACACGATGTGCAATTTTCATTCAAAATTTTAAAAATTGCGCCTTCGAATACAACAGGCGAAATGGTATCGGTACATGCCGAATTTAAGGTTGGATATAGAAATTCTTTGCTGTCGTAATAACAGCTTGATAATAAAATGAGTACTAGGGTCGAGAATGTTATTAAAACTTTCATTGGCAATTACTTTGTTGGTCGGTAAATAATGGTTCGCTATTTCAATCGTTTTCGGGTATGCTTTTTAAAGCATTAGCAATGGCCTTAATTTGTATTGCGGTAAGCGACGATAAATATTTCATTTGGGTTACTTCGCCTATGGCCTGCGTAATTTCGCTTACAGGTTTACCTCCAACATTTGAGTTGGCAAATGGACCGTGACATTTAGCACACGTGTTAGTATACAATTCTTTACCATCGGGATTTGGGTTTGGCGTACCTGCAAGTGCCGTAATTATTGCTTGTTTTTGAGGATCGGAAAGCTGTGAGAGATTCTTCATTTCGGGTACATTATTAACGCCAGCTAATAACTGATTTAATAAAGCTCCAATTTTTGAAGATGTTGCTAGTGGTCCATGACATCCGGCACAATAAGTAGCATACAATAATGCGCCATCGAGTGTTGAAATTGGAGTTCCTACCAACGAATCGGCAATGGCCTTGCGCTGAGCATCGGTAAGTACCGAAAGATTTTTCATATCGGGTATTGTGTTTATACCGTTATTGATATCAGAAACCGTTGCATTTAATTTTGCCGAAGTAGCCAACGGTCCGTGACATGACTTACAATACGAAGCGTACAAAACAGCTCCATTTAGCGTTGTAAAAGGCGATCCAACCAAAACGCTTACAATAGCTTGCCGTTGTGCGTCGGAAAGTAATTTAAGGCTCTTCATCAACGAAACGCTGTCAATGCCCTTATTTAACATGAGCCCCGAAGCACCTCGCTTGGTCGAAGTTGACAACGGTCCGTGACAACCTTCGCAATAGGTGGAATATAAAACAGCGCCATCAACAGATGATATAGGGGCAATTGGAGGTAAAGCAACTGCATCCTTCAAACAAACTTTATTATGTGCTCCCTGAGCAATCCAAACTTCGAGAATATGTAACTGATTACTAGTTAATGCCCTGTTAGGAGGCATCATATTAGGGTTGTTAGGGCTGCTAACAATTGTGTAAAGCTTACTCTTAGCAATATTGCCAGGAGTTACCAATTGTAGTACGTTCTCGTAAATCGAATCGATTAATATATCGCTTTTACTGCCATTAGGACTATGGCATTCGGCACATTGCGACATAAGTATTGGAACAACATCTCGGGTAAAACACACGGTGTCAAGCTCATCGATACCCACTGGATCGTGCCTACACGATTGTAACTGCATTACAGTAAAGTATATAAATGCAATCACAAACGCCGCAATATTTAGTTTAAATCGTTGCATAATAGAATATTTTGTTGCAAAATTACAAATAATAACGAAACTGTTAGAAACTTATTGCAAAGAAAAAAAACATAAAACTTCAATTATTTCAGTAATTTTTTGATAGGAGTCACAAACCTTTTTATATCTGTTTCTTCTGTATCCCACGATGTCATACATCGCACTTCGTTAAGTTAATCGTTTACCACATAAAAGAAATATTCTTGTTGAAGGGGTTCGATTATATTTTTGGGAACAATTGCAAATACACCATTCGATTTAACTTCCTGAGTTATTTTTATTTCATTTATTTTCGAAACTTCCGATGCCAATAATTGAGCAATTCGATTAGCATTAGATGCATTTTGTAACCATAAATTATGGTGGAAATAGGCTAAAAACTGGGCTGTAATGTATCGCATTTTCGATGCCGACTGCATTCCTTGTTTTCGATAATACATAAAATCGGTGTCCAATCCATTTTTCAGAAAAACAATAGCTTCGCCATACAAAAAGCCGTTTTTTGTGCCTCCAAACGATAAAACATCAACACCAGTATCGGTTATCATTTCTTTGAAAGAAATTTCGAGTGACGCGGCGGCATTTGCAATTCTAGCACCGTCAACATGCAGATACATACCGTGATTATGTGCCAAATCGGCTAATTCTTTAATTTCCTGAGCCGTATAAACTGTTCCTAGTTCGGTTGGTTGCGAAATGGAAATTACTTTTGGTTGTGAATGATGCTCAAAACCAAACCAGTGTAAATGCTTATTTATTGCTTCGGGCGTTATCTTTCCGTTATCGGTTACGATAGGTATTATTTTACATCCAGTAAACTTTTCGGGAGCACCGCATTCATCAACATGAATATGAGCCGTTTCGGCACAAATAATTGAATGAAAAGAATTTATTAAGGCTTTAATACCTAATACATTAGCAGCAGTACCCAATAATACAAAGTTAACTGATGCTTGATATCCAAATACTTCCCTAAACTTTTCTGGCCAGTTGTGAGTAGTTATCGGTGCCATATCCAATAGCGTGACCTATATTTACTTCCGAAAGTTTTTGTAATAGTTCGGGTGAACGCCTGAGTTATTATCGCTGGCAAAGCCTCGCTTATCGATTTCCATGTCATTTAGTATTAAGTACATTGTACCAGATACTAAAGTAATGTTTTTTAAAACTCGGAGGTAAAGAAAAACTGAATATTCTGAAATTTTTCCTGAGCCATCATTAAACTGTACGACGAATCGGCCAAAAAAACATCTCTACCATGCTTATCTTCGGCAATGTATTGATATTTACGACGTTTAAAATCGTCAAGTTCCGCCTTATTGGTGCTTTGTATCCAACAGGCTTTATGTAACTGAATTGGCTCGTACCTGCACGATGCATTATACTCGTGCTCGAGGCGATACTGAATAACTTCGAACTGCAACGCGCCAACGGTGCCAATAATTTTCCGTCCGCTCGATTTATTGGTAAACAACTGAGCCACACCTTCGTCCATTAACTGATCTAGACCTTTTGCCAATTGCTTGTATTTCATTGGGTCGGCATTTTCTACATAACGGAACAATTCGGGCGAAAAGCTTGGAATGCCCTTAAAATGAATTTGTTCGCCTCCGGTAAGTGTATCGCCAATTTTAAAATTGCCAGTGTCGTGTAAGCCAACAATGTCGCCAGGAAATGCCTCATCGATAACCTGTTTTTTATCGGCCATAAACGACGTAGGATTCGAAAACTTTAATTGTTTGCCATGGCGAACGTGTAAATAGTTAGTGTTTCGCTCGAATTTGCCCGACACAATTCGCACAAAAGCAATGCGATCGCGGTGGTTAGGATCCATGTTGGCATGAATTTTAAAGATAAATCCCGAAAACTTTTGCTCTTCCGGCGAAATAACCCGCTCTAGGGTTGTAAAGCTTTTAGGACTAGGCGCAATTTCAATAAAACAATTCAATAACTCTCTAATGCCAAAGTTATTAAGTGCGCTTCCGAAAAATACGGGTGCTACTTTTGCCTGAAGGTAATCGTCGAGCTTAAAATCGGGGTAAACGCCTTCAATTATCTCCAAATCTTCGCGAAGCTTATCGGCATATCTGCCCACATATTTTTCGAGCTCGTTGCTGTTAACATCGGTTAATTCAATGGATTCGCCAATAGTTTGTTTTTCAACTTCAGTAAAAAGTTGAAGGTTCTTCTCGTATAAATTATATACGCCCTGAAACGTTGTGCCGTTGCTAATTGGCCAACTCAACGGACGAACTTTTATCTTTAGTTCCTCCTCTATTTCGTCGAGCAAATCGAACGGGTCTTTACCGTTGCGGTCGAGCTTATTAATAAAAACCATTACGGGAGTGTTGCGCATACGGCACACGTCCATCAGTTTTTTGGTTTGCGCCTCCACGCCTTTTGCGCTATCAACCACTATTATAACGCTATCAACGGCGGTGAGTGTGCGAAAGGTGTCCTCGGCAAAGTCCTGATGCCCAGGTGTATCTAATATGTTTACCTTTATATCTTTGTATTCGAAACCCATTACCGATGTTGCCACCGAAATGCCACGTTGTTTCTCAATTTCCATGAAATCGGAGGTGGCGGTTTTCTTTATTTTATTCGATTTTACGGCGCCAGCAACGTGTATTGCACCGCCAAATAACAATAGTTTTTCGGTTAATGTAGTTTTACCTGCATCGGGGTGACTAATAATAGCAAAGGTTCTGCGACGTTTTACTTCCTGAATATAATCCATGTTTACTAAAAATTTCGGTTGGCAAAAGTAGTAAAAATAAGTAGGAATGTAGAAACAAAGAATTGATGAGTTTTGTAAGTAGCCGTTATATTCAATTTTTGGGTACCTTCGTTCAAAATGTAAACACCTATGGATATAAAGAAAAAGCACGGACGTTACGAACGCCTTTACAAGCAGTTGGAAGAATTGCTAAAAAAAACTGATAATCCAATATCGCGTATGGCAACAGTGGCGGCTGTGCTTCACCATAAAATGGATTGCTATTTTTGGACTGGCTTTTATTTGCTGAACGATAGCAAACTACTCGTAGGACCGTATCAAGGCCCAGTTGCGTGCCAGGAACTTACTAAAAATAAGGGAGTGTGCTGGGCTGCAATAAACGAAAACACAACTATAGTTGTTGCTGATGTTCATCAGTTTACCGACCATATTGCCTGCGATGCGCGTTCGAAATCGGAAATTGTAGTGCCAATGCGCAATAACAACGCCGAAGTAATTGGGGTGCTCGACGTTGATAGCAAATATTTGAATTCGTTCGACGATGTAGATGCAAAATGGCTTGAGAAGATTGTGAAGTTGGTAATAAGTAATAAGTAATGAGTAATGAGTAATGAGTAATGAGTAATGATCGTCCATCCGTAATTTCGATAATTTGCGTAATTAATCCTGACAGGTTTTCGCTAATAAATAGACTTTCTGATAATTATAAATTACCGAGGTTATATAAAATACAAAACCTGTCAGGATTTTTCGACATAACGGATAAATGCTAATTGTATTAAAATCCTTTTCTAGCTTAACAGCATTCAACACCTATACTGCCAAATATATTAGAAAAAGAATAACCTCAGCCACCAGGCACACAATACCAAAATAAGCAATGCTTTTGCCTTTACGCTGCGAATCGGCATCGTATGTAAAAACTTTAGCACCATTGGGCAAGGTTTTTTTGTACGAGTTAATGTGGCGGCCTATCATAATACCAATTACACCGCCAAGGAAGCAAAACATATATGCCGTTTTAACGTGTGTGCTAGTAACCGCTTCGGGTTGCGACAGAATGTCCAATCGGTTTTGCTTCCACATTTCAATTTGCGCTTTATCGGGCTCTTTGCAACGTTGTTTTAATATTTCCTGTGCCCAATGAAAATCGTTTAAGCTCCATTCGTCGGGGCGTTGAAGCATCTCAATAAGCTCGTCGTCGCTAAAATCGAACAGATAGTAATCGGGTTCGAGCTTATCTATATTAACCTCTTCGAGTTCGGCAAGCAAATTTTGCGCAGTTTCTAAATCGGCGGGCTTAATTTTAACGCATATTTGCGTAAGTAGCGTATTTCCTGCAAAAGTTGCATCTTCAGCAATTTTCTCGGTAACAATCTTCATAAAAATATCGCTTTTTTCGAGAAGCTCCACAACGCCATTAGCTTCCTCTATAGTAATGAATTTTTTCAGACTTATTAGTTCTTCCATAAATGTTTTTTTGGATGGTAAAAGTAGTTATTTAATGATAATTGCCTTATCTGCAATGTCGATTTTGAAAGAGTGAAAATAACATAAAGTGCGTTGTCTTCCAAACGTAGGTCGGGATACCATTAGTGGTGGTGTCATCCCGACGTAGGTCGGGATCCAAAGCATGTAAGCTATTGCATTTCTGTCGAACATTCGTTTGGGATTCCGACCTGCGTCGGAATGACAGCATACCTACGTCGGAATGACACTATATTGCACTACCCTTTAGCTTCTCCAAATTTGTAACCATATAATCGCGCACTTTTTCGGTTGTCTCTTTGGTAGATAAATTAGCGAACTCTTCGTACGGGATAGGATCGAGAATTTGAATTTTAATATTCTGACTTTCCCTCATTATAAAACCCCTTTTGGGAAGCGAATTGGCAGTTCCATTCAATAAAATAGGTAAAATATCTACTTTCGATTCTTTAGCCAGCTTAAAAGCCCCATCCTTAAAGGCTAGCATAATCCCATCAATCGATCGGGTACCTTCCGGAAAAATCATTAACGAACTACCGCTTTCCAACGTTTGCTCGCATTGTTTCATCATTTTTAAATGGCTTTTTTTACTAGCACGGTTTACCGATATATACTTGTTTAAGTGCATGTTCCAGCCCATCACAGGCACGCGAAACAACTCGGCCTTCGAAACCCATTTAAAGTGAGTAAATAGTTGGTATATTACCAGTATATCCAACAACGATTGATGATTACTTACCATAACGTATGTTTTTTCGGGATCAATTTTATTGCGCCCATAAATAGTGGTTTTCCACAACGGATTAATCCAAATGTGCATCGACCCCCAAACCGACGAAAAAAGATGTAGATACCTCAACTTTTTATCGAACAAAACCGTTATTACCCAAATAAATACGGCTATTGGAAACATAAACGCTCCAATTAAAACAGTAAACAGCCAAACTAACAATGACACAGTAATTAAATACATAATTTGCAACCTCGATAAGTATGTTTATATTGGCTGTAAAAATAATTTATATTTTAATTAAAATGCAAATTGGTATTAATCAATAAATTTATATGTCCTTTACAGTATTGCATCCTAATAATGGCATAGTATTTGACATTTTCCTTTGAATGAAGCCAAGAAAGGTTTAATTTTGCAGCATAGCAGTTATAAGTTTTACTTACACTATACATATTACTAATAGTTTAGAAATGAAAAATATACTTTTGTTTGTTTTAGTAATTGCAGTTGGTAATGTTTTCGGTCAGGCTACAAAAACTACCCAAAAATTGGTACCCGATACTGTAATAAAAATGGGTGGACGTAAGTTTCCAGCATTTATTAAGCAAGTAGGTGGCGATTTTATTACCTACAGTTTCGAAACAAAGCCCGATTCCATAATTAGAGCGCAACGAAAGGATTTAGAAAAAGTAATTTTTAAAAACGGGCGCGTTGAAATATTTAGCAAGCCAGCCGTACAAATGATTGAGGAAGGACAATGGGAAGCAGTTCTTATAACCCATAAAGCCAACGACGTTAGCGGGTTGTATAAACGAGCATTCATTACAGCTAAGTCCACCGGATCCGCACGAAGTAAAAAGGCCGCTCAGGAAAGCGCCACAATTAGACTTCAGAAAAAAGCCGCTGGTAAAGGCGGATCCATTGTGTTAATATCTAACGAAGAAGCTATTGGCGCTTATGGCGACATTCCAACGTTTTACATGGAAGGCTACGTTTACGGCACAACACCTCTCGAAAAAGGCACCGATGTTATGGTTGATAAAGATTCGAAGCCCAAACAGAAAAAATAATCAACAATCAACTAACCTCAATGCTAATTGAACTTCAGCGCATTAGTAAAACATATTGGAATGGAACGGAAAATAATGGGCGTCAAGTATTAAACGACATTTCGCTTTCCATTAATTATGGAGAAACAATTGCTATTATAGGTCCATCGGGTTCTGGCAAAAGCACACTCCTTAATATTATGGGAACAATTGATACGCCAACCGCGGGAAGCGTTATCTTTAAGGGCACCAACTTAATTTCAACTAGCGAACATGCGCTTGCCAAAATTCGAAACCAACACATAGGCTTCATTTTTCAACTTCACCACTTATTACCACAACTGAATGTAATTGAAAATGTGCTTGTTCCTACAATTCCTGAAAAAGATAAAACAAAACGCAAAACATCGCAGGTTAGGGCTATGGATTTACTTGACTATGTAGGCCTTACCGATAAAACTCGTCAACTACCAGGCAATTTATCGGTTGGCGAATGCCAAAGGGTTGCAGTTGTAAGAGCTTTGGTTAATAATCCCGAAATAATTTTAGCCGACGAACCTACGGGATCACTCGATAGCGAATCGGCATTTAAGCTAGGCGAATTGCTGCTAAATATAAACAAAACATTAGGCGTTTCCTTAGTTGTTGTAACGCATTCGGCGGAACTAGCTATCACATTAAATAAAGTATATAAACTTGGTAATGGAGTGCTGAGTACTGAGTACTGAGTAATTAGTAAATAGTGTCCATCCGTAATGTCTGTTTTTTGATTAGCAACGAGCTTTAGCTCGTTGAAAAATAAAACAAACAAATACTGCTTTAGCCTAAATATCAATATGTTATTTGGCCTAAAGCCCATCTTTGTATATTCATTTTCTCTGACATAAATGCCAGAGCAATTAAAAAATTACGCATACCATTGACCTTAGGGATAGACACAAAATTAGTAATGAGTAAATAGTGTTGATTACTATGTACTAAGTACTAAGTACTAAATACTCAGTACTAAAAAACAATCAAAATGACTTTTTTCCGAATAATAGCCAGAAGTCTATGGTATTTCAGAAAGCAGCATTTAGCTGTTTTTGTGGGTACTGTAATATGTACGGCCGTACTCACTGGCGCTTTAATTATTGGCAATTCGGTAAATTTTAGCCTCCGCAAACTTGTAGAAACAAGGCTTGGAAACACTAAATACGTGCTTACAACAGGACCAAGGTTTGTTCGCGCCCAATTAGCCAACGAAATGGCTAATGCCTTGCAAATAAACGCCACTCCTCTCCTACTTTTGCAAGGCATTGCAATTAATTCCGAGTCCAACACCCGTATAAACACCGCTCAAATTATTTGCATCGATAATACATTTTGGTCGTTTTCAAACAATACAATGCCATTACTGGAAGAAAATGAGGCTATTATAAGCGAAAACGTTGCTCAAAAGCTTAAACTTACCAAAGGCAACGAATTTTTAGTAAAAATTGACAATGCAGCCATAATTCCTGTAAATACGCCGTTCGCACCCGAAAGCAAACCGTCAATTTCATTAAGGCTTACAATTAAAGATATAGTTAATGACAGTTGCTTCGGTCGATTTAGTCTGCGAAGCAATCAGGCAGCGCCTTTAAACATATTCGTTTCCCGACTATTAATAGCAAAAAAACTAAACCTTTCGAATGTTACCAATTGCATTCTATTGTCTGATAACAAATCAAATAACATAACTAAATTCGAAATAGAACAATCACTTTCCCAACATTGGCAAACCGAGGATGCTGGACTGGCAATTAACAAAACCTCTGATAATGAATATTATGAAATAGTATCGAACCGAGTTTTTATCGATAATCCAATTTCGAAAGCCATAAGCCTAATTCCTATACCTCACCAAAACATTCTTACATATTTGGTTAATTCCATTCAATATAAAAACAAAAGTACGCCATACTCCTTTGTTTCAGCCACTTCTCTACCAATAACATCGGCAATTATCGGAAATAGAGAAATTGTTGTAAACCAGTGGCTTGCTAACGACCTGCAAATTACTGTTGGCGATTCACTTACGCTTACCTATTACGTAATTGGCCAGCTACGAACGTTAATCGAAAAAAGCAAAAGTTTTAAGGTTATTCAAGTTATACCTATCGAAAGCAAATACGCTAACAGCTCGCTAATGCCGTCGTTTCCTGGCTTGTCCGATGCAGGCAGTTGTCGCGATTGGAACGCTGGAATACCAATCGACCTAAAAAAAATTCGTGATAAAGACGAAAAATACTGGAACGACTTTAAAGGAACTCCAAAAGCATATATCTCATCAGAAACAGGCGCAGAATTATGGAGCAACCAATTCGGCAACTTAACTGCTATTCGATTCAATAATAGCGACATAACACTCCAATCGCTAAAAAATACAATTATTCGCAACATTAACCCATCGAGCCTTGGGATAGCCATTACTCCAGTGTTTTACAATGGTTTAAATGCTGCAAATAATGCTGTCAATTTTGGCGAATTATTTCTGAGTTTAAGCTTTTTCGTCATTACAGCTGCATTATTACTTACAATACTTTTGCATTCGCTAAACACCGAAATACGAAGTAGCGAAAGTGGCATTTTAGCTGGCTTAGGCTATAGTTTTAGGAAAATTTTACAACTTCGTTTCGCCGAATCGGCAGTGGTTATAATATTAGGAGGCATAATTGGAGCAATAATTGGAATAGCCTACAATTACCTACTAATTAAAGGGTTAAACTCTGTTTGGAACAATGCCGTGCGAGCAAATATGTTAGAGGTAAACATTAAATTTTCTACCTTATTAATTGGTTGTTTTAGTGGAATTTG
Source organism: Bacteroidales bacterium (assembly GCA_025361285.1). Lineage (GTDB taxonomy): Bacteria > Bacteroidota > Bacteroidia > Bacteroidales > JAAUTT01 > JAAUTT01. The sequence continues at coordinate 32,549 of JANYAP010000167.1, forward strand.
CATTGCTCTAATATCCATTTTCGTTGTAACTAATAGAAAATTAAAAACTTCGGTGGCTAGTTTAATTAAAGGCTTGCCCAACAATATTGCAAGCTCGAGCATGTGGAATATAAATTTAAGTAAAATAATTACTTACGTAGGTATTTTGGGTGCTTTAGTGCTCATTATCATTTCAATTGCTACAAAATCGATCGAAAACGTAGCGCTGTATTTATCGGCAGGCAGTCTATTTCTAATTGGAAGTTCTGCTCTCATTATTAATTACATAAGTAGTACGAGTAAAAAATCCAACTCGCCTCTATCTAGTATTTTTCAACTTGCTGTTAAAAACGCCGGAAGAAACAAATCGCGCAGTATTACCGTAATTTTGGTACTTGCAATAGGCGTATTTAGTATAATAATTACAGGTTCGTACCGCAAAACATTTTACGATACCGAAAACCTCAGTAAATCGGGTACTGGCGGTTTTAAATTTTGGGTAGAAACTTCATTACCTATTATTTACGACCTTAACACCAAAGAAGGAAAGGAAAACCTACTTGCTAGTAACGAAAACGATTTGGATAGTGTAAAATTTATTCAAATACAAGATTTGGAAGGCGACGACGCCAGTTGCTTGAATCTCAATCAGGTACAACGCCCTCGCATTTTAGGTATTTCAGCATACGAATTCGACAAACGTAACGCATTTTCATTTACTAGCCTACAAAAAGATGTAGATGAACAACATCCATGGCTTGGATTAGATTTAAAGTTAGGCAAAAATATTTATCCTGCTTTTGCCGACCAAACCGTAATAAAATATGGTTTTAAAAAAACAATTGGCGACACGCTAACGTATAACAACGAAACTGGCGACACAATAAAGTTCGTAATTATTGGAGGGCTCAACAATTCCATTTTTCAGGGCAACTTACTAATTTCTAACAAAAAATTTTCTAGCAATTTTCCATCTTCAGCAGGATCGAAAATTATATTAGTTGATGCTCCAAAACAAAGTCAAGTAGTAGTTGAAGAAATAATTAGAAATAGTTTTATAGATTATGGTGTAGAAATTGCCACGGCGTCAAATCGTTTAGCCGAATTTAACTCTGTCGAAAACACTTATCTTAATGTATTTATGGGTTTAGGAAGTCTGGGCGTAATTATTGGTACTTTCGGCATGGGTTTAATACTATACCGAAATATGCTCGAACGAAGGCATGAAATGGGGCTTTTAATGGCTATTGGCTTTACAAAAAAAGAAATAGTTCGCTTAATAGTCATCGAAAACGTATTTCTTCTACTTGCTGGCATCCTATGTGGACTTTTATCGGCAATAATAGGTATATTTCCTTCTATTATCTCACCTGCATTTAATATTGATGGCAGTTTTTTAACCGCAATTATAAGTTCGATATTCATAATTGGATTGATCTGGATTATCGTTCTAGTTAAATCGTCAACTAAAGTTAAACTTAATTCATTGCTAAGGAACGAATAAGCTGCACAACTAACATAAGTTTAATTAGTTACAATTTACAAACAACAATAAATATATCGATGGTTTTAACCTCAACAAGTATAAAAAGGTGCATATTTATAATTTCTGTTTTGATTTGCCATATCTCCGCGGCCCAGCAAATACGGTACATACAAGTATATTTTCTTTATGGGTCGAAACCAGCGAAAGACTACAAGAAGCACGAACCAAATGAATTTGGCGGACTTCACGGAGGGCATGTAAGTATTGGTATAGACTCGTTTAATGTTAGTTTCCACCACGTTAATGGTTATCATATCTTTTCAAAGCGAAAAAACTTAAAAGGTATCTACGAAAAAATACCGATAGTCAGTTTTCTGAAAGATACAACATCTCGCAAATACACAATTTTCGAAATTCCTTTGGATAGCATCAATTACGATAAGCTGCGGGCCAAAATAGCAGCTTATTTACAAAAAACTCCATACGACTATGCCTTTTACGGAATGCGCTGTGCAGCAGCATCATACGATATGTTAAGCCATGCGGGAATATTAAAGCAAAGCTCGCGGTTAGGAATAATATACTCAAACTTCTACCCTCGTTTATTACGCAAAAAACTTTTTCGGTTGGCAGAAACGCAGCCATATATAGTTAAATATCAGCAGGGTAGCAAATCGCGTATTTGGGAGAACGATTGACACGTAAGAATGTAAAAACATAAAAACAATAAAAAAAGCCCCAAGTTTTGCTTGGGGCTTTGGGTGGTACCACCAGGAATCGAACCGGGGACACACGGATTTTCAGTCCGTTGCTCTACCGACTGAGCTATGGTACCGTTTTATTGCGGTGCAAATGTAAACAAAAAAATAACT
>JANYAP010000181.1 GCA_025361285.1 Bacteroidales bacterium
TCTACAACTATCGATATCGAAGGAATTACCGTTGCAAGCATGGTTAAATGTTTGGGCAAAACAGGTATTGAAATGGAAGCTTTAACTGCTGTTTCGGTTGCTCTGCTTACTATATACGATATGTGCAAAGCGGTTGATAAAACAATGTCAATAGAAAACATTAGGTTGGTAGAGAAAACCAAATTTGATGCTTAAGTCCTAACATTTATAACGCCGACATTTTCAGTTGTTTTAATATAAATATTTGTAAATACGTATTTTAATTAATTATTATTTACAAACAATTCGCTAACAATCAATATGTTTTCGGGTTTACCCAAAAAGTATGCAACATCGTCTTTGGCAAAAACAAACGAAGCTTCGGGATGCTCGAATATACGGTTGTTGCGCTTTATGGCAAAAAGTGTAACCTCGTATTGTTTCCTGAATTTTATTTCGCCTCGGGTTTTTCCTGCAATTTTCGATTTGTCGTCAACTTTTATCGCATGAGTTTCTAAATCGGGTATTTCGTCTAACAGGTTATAGTGCTGCTTATTAACTTGCGATCGAAAAATTCCGTAATTTTCGTGGCGTATTTTGGCAATGGTTTGATTTATAGTGTTTCGAGGTATAAGTAGCTTGGTTAAAATGCGGCCAAACAGGTCGATTGATGTTTCGAACTCTTCAGGAACAACCTGATTAGCTCCAGCTTTGTATAAATCCTCAATATCAGTTACATGCTTGGCGCGAACTAAAATATAAGCTAACTTATTGATGAGACGAATTTTCTCGATTATATTCATTGTAACAATAATGTTACCTACCGAAATTACAATAACTTCGGCAGTTTCAACGTGCGCCTTGCGTAGAATAGGCGCGTTGGTAGCATCGCCATATAGCACCATCTCGCCGTTTTGCTGCATTTTACGAGCAGTAGCGGGGTCGAATACTATTGAAATGTAGGGCAAATGAATGTAGCGGGTCATAACGGCTAAATTCAATGATCGCGAGTCCTTGCCTATTATAACTATGTGATTGTTAAGCTTTGGAATTTCAATCTGCTTAAGCGGAAAAAGCCCACCGACAAGAACTTTAGGTAAAGGCAACTTTAGCAAAAGGTTAGCTAGAGGATGCGCCACTTTTATTGCGAAAGGCGAAATTGCCATAGTGGTAATTGCCACTGCTAAAAACAACTGGTAATAGTATTCGGTAAGTATTTTATAATCGAAACCTAATTTCGAAAGGATAAACGAAAATTCGCCCACTTGACTTAATGCTATACCCACCATTACCGTGCCTTTAAAGGTGTGCCCGAGTACAAACGCCGTGCCTCCAGCTATTACGGCTTTTACAATTAAAACTATAAGAACGGTTAAAATAATTAACTGATAATTAGTTACAACAAATTGCAAATTCAATAACATTCCAATGGATACAAAAAAGAAACTAGAAAATGTATCCTTAAAGGGAATTAGGTTTCCGAAGGCATTATCACTGTATTCCGACTCGGAAATCATTAATCCGGCCAAGAAAGCGCCAAAGGCTACCGACATGCCTATTTCGGATGTTAACAGCGCCACCGACAGGCATATAAGTAGAATTACCATTAAAAATAGTTCCTGATTTTTTGTTAGCGCAATTATATGTAAAAACCACGGCATTAGCCATCGGTTGCCAATATACACAAGCCCAATAATAAAAACCGACTTTACTCCCAAAATTAAAAACTGCGAACCCAAGCTTTCGGTATTTCCGCCCAGTATTGGGGTTAGTAGAAGTAATGGTATTAGAATTATATCCTGAAAAATAAGTATCCCTAACACCGTTCGTCCGTAATTCGAGGAAAGCTCCGATCGATCTTGCAATATTTTTAACACTACGGCTGTACTGCTAAGAGCTGTAATGAAACCGATAAACAATGAGGCCGTATAGTTTAAATGGTAAAACCGAGCAATAAACATTGTTATTACTGTTGTGAGGATAAGCTGCAAAAAGCCACCTACAAATACTATTTTTCGAATTTTAAGCAGGTGGTTTAGCGAAAACTCCAAGCCAATAGAAAACATAAGCAATATTATGCCTATTTCGGCCATTACTTCAATGCTTTGTGGAGCATTAATTATGCCTAATAAATGTGGTCCAGCAATTATGCCAGTTATTAAGTAACCAATTATTGTTGGCACTTTCAACTTCGTAAATATGTAATTTACAAGGGTTGACAGTGCAAATATTACTACAATATCCTTAAGTACAGGGTAATCCATAGATAAAAGACATTTGAAATTATCGTTACCGATAAAGGTAATAAATAATTACAAAACTGCATGTTAGCAATTATTCAAAAATTAATGTTTCCAAATTGATGGCTATTTCGATTATATGTCGTATGTTTGCGTCATAAAACATACTAAATTTTATAATGATAAAAACTGAAGCTTTTAGTGATGATTTACAAGAACTTGCAAAATTTGCAAAAGCATTATCGCATCCTGCAAGATTGGCAATTTTAAAATATTTGGCCGAAACTAAAACTTGCATTTCGGGCGATATTACCGATTTTATACCGCTTAGTCGCACCACGGTTTCGCAACATTTAAAGGAGTTGAAAGAATTTGGGTTGATACATGGCGAAATTGACGGTCTAAAAGTTAATTATTGCTTATGCAACAATAACATTTTAAAGCATTTAGATGTTTTCGAAAGTTTCTTTAAAACAATTAGAGCAACGGAAACCTGTTATAAATAGACTAATCTTTAACTTATTGAATATGAAGATTTTAATTTTGTGTACTGGAAACAGTTGCCGCAGCCAAATGGCACACGGTTTTTTACAATCGTTCGATAAAAGTTTAATTGTTAGGTCGGCAGGAACTGAAGTATCGGGCAAACTTAATGAAAAAGCAGTGGCTGCAATGAAAGAAGTTGGCATAGACATTAGCCACCACACCTCCGATTCGGTTGATATGTACCTTGGCGAAGAGTGGGACTACGTTATAACCGCTTGTGGCGGCGCTAACGAAGCTTGTCCGGCTTTTATCGGCAAAGTAAAGGAACGGCTGCACATTGGTTTCGACGATCCATCGCACGCCACCGGAACCGACGAGTTTATTTGGAGCGAGTTTCGCCGTGTGCGCGACGAAATTAAGGTTGGTTTTTATTCGTTTTACACGCAGAATATTTACTAAAATGTCATTTAATATCAATTACCAATCGTTAACGCCCGTAACCAAAAGTTTACCAACGGTTTCAACGCAATTAACATGGACTGATTATTTGGGAGCTGTTAAAGTGCGTTGGGGCATAGGTAGAGGTAACTACACCGTAAAACCTGGGTTATACAAAGTAGGTAACCCTACCTGAAAATCCGACGTGTTTGTGTCGGCAAACTACAAATTGTCGTTCGATACTTTACGCAAAAATCTAACCTCGTTAAACTGCTGGATATTAGTTATTAACACAAATGGAATAAACGTGTGGTGCGCTGCCGGCAAAGGAACTTTCTCGACCGAGAATATTGTAAAAAGCATAAAAAGCTGCTTGCTCGAAAACATAGTGCAGCATCGTAATATTATTGTCCCTCAATTAGGTGCTGTTGGAGTTGCAGCAGATAAGGTGAAAGTACAAACTGGCTTTCGGGTAATTTACGGTCCAATTCGTGCAAAAGATATAAAAACCTTTATTACAAGTATTTATAAGGCTACGCCCGAAATGCGAAAAATTACATTCCCGCTTATTGAGCGTACAAAACTTATTCCGGTTGACGTAATGAACCGTAAATATAAGTTGTTGATTATCTTGAGCGTACTATTTGTTTTGTAGGGGCTCTATAAAAGTGGGTATGTTATTAGCTGTGCTCGAAATGACCAGCAGCTTCAAGGGGAGAGGAGGAGGAAGATGGGGCGGCTTCGCCGACCCATCTTCCTCCTATAACACACAATGCCAATTGTAATTCCGATAAAGCCTACAGCCTCTAGCCTACAGCCTAACTAATTAACCCTTAACAAATAATTCTACCCATGAAACTTTCTTTTTTCGACCGTTTTTTAACACTTTGGATTTTTTTGGTGATGTTCGCAGGTGTTGCGATTGGTTATTTTGTGCCAACAATTTCTACCTTCTGGAATTCGTTAAGTTATGGAACTACGAATATTCCTATAGCTATTGGCTTGGTAATGATGATGTTTCCGCCTCTGGCAAAAGTAAAATACGAAAAACTACCACTGGTATTTAAAAACATAAAGTTGCTAACTCTCTCGTTAACCCAAAATTGGATAATAGGTCCGTTGGTAATGTTCTTTTTGGCTATAATTTTTCTGCACAATTACCCAGGGTTGATGATTGGCGTAATAATGGTAGGGTTGGCACGTTGCATAGCCATGGTACTTGTTTGGAACGACCTTGCCAAAGGCGATACCGAACTTGCAGCTGGATTGGTGGCCTTTAACGCTATCTTTCAGGTGTTTTTGTATTCGGTTTATGCCTATATTTTTATCACTTATTTGCCACCTTTCTTCGGTTTTAAAGGCGTAGCAGTAAATATTTCTATCTCCGAAATAGCTGTAACTGTGCTTATATATTTAGGCATTCCTTTCGCAGCAGGGCTTATTACCAACGTATTAATGCGGAAATGGAAAGGTAGCGACTGGTATTACACACGTTTTATATCGAAAGTGTCGTGGTTAACACCTATTGCGCTGTTATTCACCATATTTGTAATGTTCTCGCTTAAAGGCGAAAAAATTATTGAGTTGCCACTCGATGTAATGCGCGTAGCAATACCTTACTCCATTTACTTTGCAATTATGTTTTTTAGTACATTTTTTATTGCAAAATGGATTGGCGAAGGCTACAAACGCTCCACTACATTAGCATTCACTGCCGGAAGTAACGACTTCGAATTGGCCATTGCTGTTGCCATAGCCGTTTTTGGCATTAATTCGCAGGCGGCATTTGCCACGGTTATCGGCCCATTGGTTGAAGTGCCAATAATGGTTGTTTTGATGAATGTGGCTTTTAGGTTAAAGAAAGGGTTTGGAAATAAGCAGTAAATGAGTAGACTTCTCGCAAATATTTTTTGTGTAATTGTGTTTATTGATATTTAAATGTTTCTATTATAAGTGCGCTTAATTTCTTAGAAGTATTTACATCCATAGATCCTAATTTTTCAATTAGTCTCGATTTGTCAACACTTCTTATTTGGTCTACAACTAATTGCCCATTTTTGCCTTTAAAACGGCAATTGAGCCTTGTTGGATAAGGCTTTATAGTGCTTGTAAGCGGAACGATTGTAACAGTATTTAAGAATTTATTTGCCTCATTCGGAGAAACCACTGTACATGGTCGAATCTTGTTTATTTCAGAACCTTTAGTCGGGTTCAGGTCGATATTCCAAACATCAAATCTCTTTACCAAGTCCATTCCTTTTTGTCGAATTCGTTCTCAACTTCTATTACGTTTTCATCCGGAACAAACCCTTCTGCAATGGCTTTTGCAAATTGCTTTTCCCAATTATTACGGGCTTTGTTGTCTACCAATGGCTTAATAACCAGTCTTCCATTAGTTGTTTGAATATCAACAGTTCCATATTCTCCAAAAGTGTTTAGCATTCTTTTTGGTATAATAAGTCCTCGCGAATTACCTATTTGAATTATTGATGTTTGCATATTTTATTAAAATATCTATTTACAAACATAACAATAAGTTGTAACATGTAATAACATTTGTTAATTTGTTTTGTTGGAATTCGAAGTAATTCCTTTTCCATAGTTTTATAAAACAATTCTCATACTATAAGTAAATCAGTAGATTATGTTACTTCACCGCCTTAAGCACTTCAACCAAATAATCCCAAAACTTTGCTACCGACGGAATATGCACTTTTTCGTCGGGCGAGTGAGGGTGTTTAATAGTTGGGCCGAACGATATCATATCCATACCTTTATACGCATCGCCAATTATGCCGCACTCCAAACCTGCATGTATAACATTTACAATGGGTTCGTTGCCGAATTTTTCGGAATAAACTTTTTTCATCGTTTTTAACACCGGCGAATCGTTGTTGGGTTTCCAGCCTGGGTAAGCACCTTCGTGAACAACGGCTGCTCCGGCAAGTTCAAAAACGCTGGTCATGGCATTGGCAAGGTCGTATTTAGCGGAATCTACCGAGCTACGTAACAGGCACTTAATTTCAATAGAATTTTCGCCCGATTTTACAATTGCTAAATTAGTAGATGTTTCAACTACTTCGGGCAGATCGCTAATCATGCGAATTACTCCGTTGGGAACAGCGTAAATTGCATTTAGTAACTTTATTTGTATGTTGTTTTCTATTAAAGTTTTAGGCAAAGTGTCGGCAATTGCGTTGAAGGCAAAATCGGGTTCAACCAACGATAATTCGTAACGAATAGTTTTGGCGAATTCGTTAACAAACGCACTGAAAGCCTGTTCGTTAGCTGCAGGAATTATAACACTTACAAACGATTCGCGAGGAATGGCGTTGCGGAGATTTCCTCCTTCGATGCTTGAAATTCTCAAACCAAAATCACGCGCCGATTTCCAAAGAAAACGGTTCATTATTTTGTTGGCATTGCCGCGACCCAAGTGAATATCAACGCCCGAATGCCCACCTTTTAAACCCGTTAGATCAATTTTAAACGCCTTTGAGTTGGCTGGAACTGGTTCGGGTTTATAAGTAAATGTGGCTGAGGTATTTATTCCACCGGCACAACCAATGCACAATTCGCCTTCGTCTTCCGAGTCGAGATTGATTAATATGGAGCCTTTAAGCATATCGGCTTTAAGGTTTAAAGCGCCAGTCATGCCAGTTTCTTCATCAATGGTTAATAGCACTTCTAACGGACCATGTTCAATATCGGTCGATTCCAAAACTGCCAACGCTGCGGCAACGCCAATTCCATTGTCGGCACCAAGTGTTGTGCCTTTAGCCTTCACCCAATCGCCGTCTATAAAAGTCTGTATTGGATCTTTCTCGAAATTGTGAACTGTGGCCGAATTTTTTTGCGGAACCATATCGAGGTGAGCCTGAAGAACTACCGTTGGCTTGTTTTCGTTTCCTTTGGTTGCAGGTTTTATAATTACTACATTACCAACAATATCGGTTTTATATGCTAGATTATGTTTTTTAGCAAAATCGATAGCAAATTCCACAGCCTTTGCCTCGTGTTTCGAAGGACGAGGAATTTTAGTCAGGCTTTCGAAATTTCTCCATAAAGCTTTTGGCATTAAGTCGTTAAGGTTGTTCATAATAGCTAAGTTTTTTTGTGAATATTAAAATAGCGATATTTACTTACAATTTAGTTTTACAGCCAACCCAATACTAACGTAGGCACAAACCCAGTAACTATTGTTAAAATGGTAAGTACAACAAGTACTACCATCGACAATTTGATTGTTTCAATGGCTTGGTATTCAGGTTTTTTCATATACATATTAATAATTGGGCGGAAATAGTAAAAAATACTTATAACCGAACCCATCACAGCTATCAACACAAGCCATAAGTACCCGTTATTTAATGCAGCTGTAAATACAAAATACTTTGCCATAAACCCTGCTAGTGGCGGAATACCTGTAAGCGATAAAAACGAAATGGCTGCACACAAAGCAACTATTGGGTTTAACTTTGACAAACCATTAAACGATTCGATATCGGAATTGTGAAACGACTTTTTTATAGTTATTACAACTAATAAAGCCGACAAATTAGATAGTACATAAGCCACTGAATAATAGAGCAATATACCCGAAGATACATTTTTAGCAGCCACCAACGCAATTAGAATATAGCCAGTATGCGCAATGCTGGAATACGCCAACATACGCTTAATGCGAGTTTGCGCCAATGCTCCAAGGTTGCCAAATACAATTGATAGCGCCGAAATAACTGCGATAGAATTTACCCACAAACCAGCATCGGTACCAAAACACATCGAGGTTAACCGAAAGAAAGCGGCAAAACCTGCAACCTTCACAACAGTAATCATATAGGTTGTAATAATGGTAGGCGAACCATGATAGACATCGGGTGCCCAAAAATGAAACGGCACTGCCGCAACCTTAAACGCCATTCCAATAGAAACTAGTAAAACTCCGGCTTTGAGCATCATTGGTAAATTATCGATATTGGTGTTTATGTATCCTGAAATATCTGCTACATACAACGAACCTGTTGCTCCATACATTAAGGCAATACCGAACAAAAGAAAAGCCGAAGCAAACGAACCCAAAAGAAAATATTTCATAGCAGCTTCGTTTGACAAGCTTGAGCTTCGGTGACTTCCAGCCAACAGATATAACGAAACTGAAAGAATTTCCAAGCCAACGAAAAAAGTTGTGAGATTGCCCGACGATATCATTATAAGTGCCCCAACCAATGAGAATAGCGTAATAGCGTAAACTCCCTCGAGACTACGAGTCTCGTCTTTATAGTATTGTGCTGATATTAAGAATATTACAATTGTAGCAAAAAGCATTAAACTACCGAAAGCAACATAAAAGTTATCGGTAAAAAACATATTGCTAAAGTAGTAACTAGTTGTTCCATAATCGTTTATAGTTAATCCGAGGGAAACAAGCAAGCCGATAACAATAACAGGCAAAAGCCATTTTTTAAGATTGAAAACTCCTATAAATAAGGTAATTATGCCTAGTAAAGAAATTGCGATAATTGTATTCATATAATAAGTCGTAAGATATTAGTCGTAAGTCGTTAGGTGTATCTCTAAAACTATAATATACATAATTAAACCTGACAGGTTTTCTGTAATAAATAAATTTTCAGATAATTATAAACTTCCGAGATTTTATTAAATACAAAACCTGTCAGGATTTTATTCCTATTTTTTATATCCAGCCAAATAAGTTTCAACTTGTTTAAAAACATTATCGGCGGTGAAGCCAAGCTTCTCATCTAGAACAGTATAAGGAGCCGAAAAGCCAAAGCTTTCCATGCCATAAACTATTCCGAACGGTCCAGCCAAGCCTTTAAGGGTAACTGGCAAGCCAGCTGTTAAGCCGAAAGTAGGTATGGTAGAGGGCAACACCGAATTTTGATATGCGGCAGATTGGCTGCGAAACAAGCCTTCGGAAATAGCCGACACTATGCGCACTTTCAAGCCTTTTTCCTTTTCAAGTTTTTCGGCACCAGCCAACAAAGTAGTTACTTCCGAGCCATTTGCAACTAAAATTACATCGGGTGTTCCGCTGCAATCTTTGGCAATGTATGCGCCTTTAGTCGCTTCCAGCGCATCGGCATATCGTAGCGATCCAGCTTTTGCAGGAATGCTGGTAATATTTTGGCGCGAAAGAATAAGGGCCGTTGGTGCTTCGAGGTTTTCCATAGCCATTTTCCATGCAACGCTAGTTTCGGCGGCGTCGGCAGGGCGAAGAACCAAGGTGCTATTTTTGCCATGATGATTTTTAAGTTGCTCCATCAATCGTAGTTGAGCTTCTTGCTCTACTGGTTGGTGGGTTGGACCGTCCTCTCCAACTCGGAAAGCATCGTGTGTCCAAATATATTTAACGGGCAATTGCATTAGTGCCGATAGGCGAAGCGCGGGTTTCATGTAATCGGAGAAAACGAAGAAAGTTGCGCACGCGGCAATTACACCACCATGCAACGCCATACCGTTGGCAATAGCGGCCATGGTAAGTTCGCTTACACCAGCTTGCAGAAACGCTCCAGAGAAGTCGCCTTTACGGAAAGCCTTTGTATATTTCAGAAACCCATCGGTTTTATCGCTGTTCGAAAGGTCGGCCGAGGCTACAATCATGTTTTCGACATTCTGCGCAAAGTAACTTAGTACTGTTGCCGATGCGGCGCGAGTGGCTATGTTTTCCTTCTGTGCAATGGTTGAATAATCGATTACTGGGGCTTTTCCCGAAAGGAATGATGTTAACTTAGCAGCTAATGCTGAATTTGCCTTTTCCCATGCGGCAAAAGCTTTTTTCTTTTCGGCAGCTTGTTTTATTTTTGCGGCTTTTATAGTAGCGTAATATTCAGCTACTTCGGGGAAAATTTGGAAAGGGTTTTCGACATTGCCACCTAGGTTTTTAATAGAGTTTTCGAAGCAAGCGCCCGATTCGCCCAAAGGCATACCATGTGTAGCACATTTGCGTTCGAAGTTTTTGCCTTCTTTGTCCTGTGCGCCTTTACCCATAATGGTTTTCCCGATAATTAAAACTGGTTTTCCGGTAACGGTGTTTGCTTTTGTAAGTGCTTTGCGAATTTCGTCGGCGTTATTGCCGTCGATAGTCATTACTTCCCATCCCCAAGCCTTGTATTTCATTTCGGTATCTTCGATAGTAACTTCCCATGTTTCGGTGGAAAGTTGAATATCGTTAGAGTCGAAGAACATGATGAAGTTGTCCAATCCTAATGTTCCTGCAATACGTCCGGCAGCTTGCGAAATTTCTTCCTGTACGCCACCATCTGAGATATAAGCATATATTTTATGGTTCATCCAGTTACCGAAACGGGCAGCCAAAAATTTAGCGGCTATTGCGGCACCAATACCCATTGCATGCCCCTGACCAAGAGGTCCCGATGTGTTTTCGATGCCTCGTTTTACATCCACTTCGGGGTGTCCTGGCGTTGGACTTCCCCACTGGCGGAAATTCTTTATTTCGTCGAGACTAAAATTTCCGGTAAGGGTAAGCTGCGAATATAACATTGGCGACATGTGTCCTGGATCGAGGAAAAACCTATCGCGGAAAGGCCAAGCCATATCCGAAGGATCGTAATTTAAAAACTCGGCATATAAAACATTAATAAAATCGGCACCACCCATTGCACCACCTGGATGACCACTTTTTGCTTTCTCTACCATGGAAGCCGAAAGTATGCGAACATTGTCGGCAGCGCGGTTTACAATACTGTTGTTCATTAAATTATTTGTTTAAGGATTATTTATTCATTTAATTTATAAAAGTACAGTTTCGATTTTGATTGAGCAAATGCATAAGTTAGGAAATACTTAAAATAGACGTAATGTATTAATATTTAGCATTATAAACATGATGTATTTTAGAAGTCTGTAATAATGCGTTATATTCAATACCTTAATATTCTCTGAGTTGTAAAAATTGAAAATAATACAACTTTTCCTATAACATTTACCGCAAAATTGGCTAAATTCGTTGTCTAAAATTTCATTTCGCATGGAGAAGGTATTTAGTCAGAATGATTTCTTTCCAATTGTGTTGCAAATAGCTGTGGCTCTTGGTTTTGTGGTAGCAGTAATGATTGTTACCCATGTAATTGGTGGTAAACGCCGCCGCATTCGAACTATACGCAAGGAAGATAATTTCGAGTGTGGCATTGAAATACAAGGCAACGCTCGTTTTCCATTCTCGGTAAAATATTTTCTTATAGCTATACTTTTTGTGCTTTTCGATGTTGAAGTAATTTTTTTCTACCCATGGGCTATCAACTTTAAATCAATTAGTTCCGACAGGCTGGTGTTGTTCGGCGAAATGATGCTTTTTATCGGTATATTTATGGTTGGCTTTTTCTATATTTTAAAGAAAGGGGTTATTGATTGGAATGCGAAAGTAGTAAGACATAAGTCGTGAGTCAGAAGTCGGAAGACGGAAGTCGGAAGACGGAAGTCGGAAGTCGGAAGACGGAAGTCGATAGACAATAAAAAATAAAAAATGTTTAATATTGAATTACTATTGAAGCAATACAACGCACTTGATATTCAGCAGAGTATCGATTGGGAGAAGTATAACCATTATTCAATAGTGCATCATTCTGCTAGTATCGAGGGTTCGACCTTAACAGAGGAGGAAACGCAGTTACTACTCGATAACGATATTACTGCAAAGGGCAAACCTTTGGAGCATCATAATATGGTAAAGGATCATTATCGAGATTTACTTTTTGTTCTCGAAAAATCGAGGTCGAAAACTTTATTGTCGGTATCGCTTCTGCAAAAAATCGCAAGCTTAGTTATGCAAACAACTGGTTCGGAGCATAATACAATATCAGGTACTTTCGATTCGAGCAAGGGTGATTTTAGATTATTGAACGTACATGCCGGAACAACTAGGTTTGTCGATTTTACTAAGGTACCTTCGTTAATAGATAATTTTCTGCTTGAGCTAAACACCAAGCTTTCTGGTGTACATAATATGAGCGATGCTTTAATCACTTCGTTCGACGTGCATTTTAACCTTGTGTCTATTCACCCGTTTGTTGATGGAAATGGCAGGGTTTCGCGATTACTTATGAATTATGTGCAGCATTATTTTAACTTGCCTTTAGCAATTGTATTTAAAGAAGATAAAGCAGAGTATTATAAAGCTTTGGTTGACACTCGCGAAACTAAAAATATCGATATCTTTAGAGCTTTTATGCTTAGCGAGTATAAAAAAATGTTATTGCTTGAGATTGAGAAAGTTGAACGTTCTAAAACCGAACGAGTTATACAAAAATCCTCGAAAAAAGGAAGTGGAATAACGATGGTGTTTTAGAAGGAAGATATTAGTCGTAAGTCGTAAGATACAAGACACAAGACACAAGACACAAGTCGTAAGACAATAGACAATAAAAAATAAAAAATAAAAAATGGCAATTTCGTACACAAAGGTTTCGCCACCAGAAGGTTACTCGTCGCCGGGAATATTTGCCACCTCGTTCGACAAGGTAATAGGGCTGGCGCGCTCTAATTCAATATGGCCGTTGCCGTTTGCTACATCGTGTTGTGGCATTGAGTTTATGGCAACCGTTGCATCGCACTACGATTTAGGTCGATTTGGTGCCGAGCGATTGAGCTATTCGCCTCGCCAAGCCGATTTATTGATGGTAATGGGAACTATAGCCAAAAAAATGGCGCCTATTGTTGAGCAGGTATACGAACAAATGGCCGAACCTCGTTGGGTTATTGCCGTAGGTGCATGTGCATCGAGCGGTGGCATATTCGACACATACAGTGTCTTGCAAGGTATCGATAGGGTTGTACCTGTTGATGTTTATGTACCAGGCTGTCCGCCACGCCCCGAGCAAATACTCGAAGGTTTTATGAAAATACAGGAACTTGTTAAAAACGAACCACTTCGTAAACGCTACTCTCCCGAATACAAGGAAATGTTGGAGCGATTTGGAATGACGGTGGTAAAATAGTTTAGGAAGTTATAGAAGGCAGAGAAGGCAGAGAAGGCAGAGAAGATAGGATTACATATAGTTTAGAAGCTTAATTAGAATATAAATTCGTTTAATTCGTGGACAAAAATCTTATTAAAATAGAGTTAATTGTCGAAAAAATTTCATCGGAGTTTGGTGCAGCCATAATAGCTAATTGCATAAACAGCGATATGGCAACTTTTACTGTCGATTCTAAATCGATAATAGCTGTTATACAATACCTTAAAGAAGAGCTTGGGTTTAATTTTCTTACCGATTTATGTGGAATTCATTACCCAAATGAGGAGTTATCGCTTGGCGTAGTTTATCATCTGCATAATTTCAATGAAAACACACGTTTACGACTTAAAACATTCGTATCCATAAATAATCCAACGATGCCAACTGCCACCAATCTGTTTCCAACATCCAATTGGATGGAGCGCGAAACATTTGATTTTTATGGAATTACGTTCGATGGCCACCCAAATATGAAACGAATACTTAATGTCGATTACCTCGATTATTATCCTATGCGTAAGGAATATCCACTAGAAGACCCTACACGCCACGATAAAGATGATCGATTTTTTGGAAGATGAAAACGAAGTACGAAGTACCAAGTAATAAGTAACTAGTCGAATACTATGTACTAACTACTTAATACTTTTTTAAAGGTAACAATTACAAATTACTCAGTACAAATTACTAAATACTAAATACTCCTTTTAAGGTGTCAATTACTAATTACTTAGTACTCAGTACTAATTACTTAATAAAAACATGGAAAACAACACTTATACGAATATCGAAACACCAAAACTAAGTTCTCCGCATTATACAACACTAAACCTCGGGCCTACGCATCCGGCAACGCACGGTATATTTCAGAATATACTTACTATGGATGGCGAGCACGTTGTTGATTCGGAGCAAACTGTAGGATATATACATCGCGCTTTCGAAAAAATTGCCGAGCAACGTACTTGGTATCAGATAACTCCACTAACCGACAGGCTAAATTACTGCTCGTCGCCCATAAATAACATTGGTTACCAATTGGCGGTTGAAAAACTTTTTGGCGTAACAACCTCTAAACGCATTGATTATATGCGTGTTGTTATTATGGAGTTAAGTCGTATTGCCGATCATCTTATTTGCAATAGCGTTATTGGTGTTGACGCCGGTGCACTTACAGGCTTTTTATACGTTATGCAGGAACGCGAAAACATTTACGACATATTCGAAGAGATCTGCGGAGCGCGCCTAACAACAAATATTGGTCGCATTGGGGGTTTCGACAGCGATTTTAAACCATCGACCATCGATAAAATAAATACATTTCTCGCCAATTTTCCGAAGGTTTTAAAGGAATTCGAAAACCTATTGTTGCGCAACCGTATTTTTATGGATCGCACCATTGGTGTTGGCGGCATTTCGGGCGAACGTGCTCTGGCTTATGGCTTTACAGGTCCTAACTTACGCGCTACGGGTGTCGATTACGATGTTCGTGTAATGAACTCATATTCATCGTATTCCGATTTCGACTTTATAATCCCAACTGGTACACAAGGCGATACTTACGACCGTTTTTGTGTTCGTCAAGCCGAAATGTGGGAATCGTTAAAAATTATAGCGCAAGCACTTAAAAATATGCCCGAAGGAGCCTATTGCGTTGATGTTCCGGAAATTGTGCTTCCCGCAAAGGAAGAGGTGTACGGTAAAATGGAAGCGCTAATATGGCATTTTAAAGTAGTGATGGGCGAGGTAAACACTCCTGTTGGCGAGATTTACACTAGCGTTGAAGGCGGTAATGGCGAGCTTGGTTTTTATATTGTTAGCGATGGCGGCCGCACACCATACCGATTGCATTTCCGCCGACCTTGCTTTATATACTATCAGGCTTATCCCGAGATGATTAAAGGCGGATTGCTTTCCGATGCCATCATCACGCTAAGTAGTATGAATGTTATTGCTGGCGAGTTGGATGCGTAAATGATGTGAAGATGTGGAAATGTGAGAATTTGAAAATGTGAAGATGAGGGAATATTATTAGCATATAATTACGAACAACGTGACTGATATACAACTATACACAAAAATTTCGGAATTGCCATTTAATTTGAAAATGGAAGCAATGGATTTTATTGACTTTATTAGTCACAAAAGCGATAAAAATATAGGTTCTAAATACCGAGTTGCTGGTAAAGCAAAAGGGCTTATTAAAATGAAGAAAAATTTCGATGACCCAATATACTAAATACTTAGTACTAATTACTAATCTCTTAAAAAACAAATGTCGCACGAAAATAAAATAGATCATAAATTGCATGAAGTAACAGCTGGTGAGGTTCGTTTTTCCGATGAAACGTTGGTGCGAGTGCAAGCCATCATTGCCCGATACCCTGTAGGAAAACAAAAGTCGGCATTGCTTCCTATTCTGCACATAGCTCAGGAAGAACTTGGCGGACACCTTAGCGCCGATGTTATGAATTATGTAGCATCGATACTAAAAATACAACCTATTGAGGTTTATGAGGTTGCAACTTTTTACACTCAATATTATTTAGATAAGGTTGGGAAATATGTTGTTGAAGTTTGCCGAACTGGTCCTTGCGCAATGTGCGGAGGCGAAGATATTGCCGATTATTTGGAACGCAAACTGGCTATTAAAACCGACGAGACCACGCCCGACGGTTTATTTACCATTCGGCGCGTTGAATGTTTGGGCGCTTGCGGCTATGCTCCTGTAATGCAGATTAATACCGAATTTCACGAATTTCTTACCAAAGAAAAAATTGATAAAATAATTAACGACCTTCGTGCCAAAGCTCACGAAGACAAACCTAAGGATGCGAAATGGGTAGAAAAATTCTTTTAGATAAAATACACATTCCTGATATACAAACATTTAAAGTATATAAGGATAATGGTGGTTACGCTTCGGTGGAAAAGGCACTGAAAAAAATGACCTCTGCCGAAGTTATTGAGGAGGTTAAAAAATCGGGGCTACGTGGTCGCGGTGGTGCTGGATTTCCTACGGGCATGAAATGGTCGTTTTTAGATACCAAATCGAGCAACCCTCGCTACCTCGTTTGCAATGCCGACGAAAGCGAACCTGGCACTTTTAAGGATAGGTACTTAATCGACAATATTCCGCATCTTTTAATAGAAGGATTAATAGTTTCGAGCTACGCATTAGGCGCTAACACCACGTTTATTTATGTTCGTGGCGAGTTTAAGCAGCAAATAGGTATCTTAAACCGCGCCATACGCGAGGCTCACGAAAATGGCTTTCTCGGCAAAAATATTTTAGGAACTTCGTATTCGCTTGATATTCATGTACAAGCAGGAGGTGGAGCTTATATTTGTGGCGAAGAAACGGCCTTACTCGAATCGCTCGAAGGGAAGCGCGGAAACCCTCGCTTGAAACCGCCATTCCCCGCAGTAAAGGGCTTGTATGGCTGCCCAACGGTGGTTAATAATGTTGAAACTTTGGCGGCGGTTGTGCCTATTATAAATTTAGGTGGCGACGAATATGCTAAAATTGGCATAGGCAGAAGCACGGGCACAAAGCTAATTTCGGCTTGTGGACACATTAATAAACCGGGTGTTTACGAGATTGAAATGGGCATTACGGTTGAAGAATTTTTGAATTCCGAGGAATACTGCGGCGGAGTTCGTAATAACAAGAATATAAAGGCTTTAATACCAGGGGGCTCGTCGGTGCCTATATTGCCGGCACATTTAATAACAACCACAGCCGCAAACACCCCACGGTTAATGAGTTACGAGTCGCTATCGGAAGGTGGTTTTGCCACTGGAAGTATGCTTGGCTCGGGCGGTTTTATTGTGTTCGACGAAGATGCTTGCATTGTTCGAAACACTTGGAATTTCAGTCGCTTTTATCATCACGAGTCGTGCGGGCAATGTTCGCCTTGCCGTGAAGGTACCGGTTGGCTTGAAAAAATACTTCACCGTATTGAACACGGCACTGGTAAACTTAGCGATATTGACTTGCTCGACAGCGTTGCCAAAAAAATTGAAGGCAACACAATCTGTCCGCTTGGCGATGCCGCCGCTTGGCCGGTTAGCAGTGCCATTCGTCATTTTAGGCATGAGTTCGAGTTTCATGTACAAAACGCTGATATTGTGAAAGATATAAAACACGGTTCACTGTCAAAATATCTTAAAAAAAATTTCAGTTTAAATTCTATTTACTAAGTACTTGGTACTTAATACTATTTTTTAAAATGTTAAAAATAACCATCGACGGACACACAACAGAGGTTGAAGAAGGGACAACAATCCTTGAGGCAGCCCGGAAAATAGGCGGCGAAATTGTTCCTCCAACAATGTGCTACTACTCTAAACTTAAGGGTTCTGGCGGAAAATGCCGTACCTGTTTGGTTAAAGTGTCGAAAGGTTCCGAAAATGACCCGCGCCCAATGCCAAAGCTGGTTGCATCGTGCAGCACACCTGTGCAGGATGGCATGGAAGTGCAGAACATTACCTCGCCCGAAGTACTCGAAACCCGCAAAGCTATTGTCGAATTTCTGCTTATAAATCACCCGCTCGATTGCCCCGTGTGCGACCAAGCTGGAGAGTGCGATTTGCAGGACTTAAGCTATGCTCACGGTGTTGATACATCGAGGTTCGAAGAGCAAAAGCGCGAGTTCGATGTAATTGATATTGGCGCAAATATTAAATTGCACATGAACCGTTGCATACTTTGTTACCGATGCGTTTACACTGTAAATCAGATCACTAATGGTCGTATTCACGGTGTACTTTATCGTGGCGATGCATCGGAAATTTCGACCTTCATACAAAATGCCATCGAAAACGATTTCTCGGGAAACGTTATTGACGTGTGCCCTGTAGGTGCGCTAACCGACAAAACATTCCGTTTTAAAAATCGCGTTTGGTTTCTGAAAACTATGGATATTCACCGCAATTGCCCAACATGTGCGGGAAGGGCTGTTGCTTGGATGAATGGCAACGAAATTTACCGTGTTACTGGCCGAAAAGACGAATTTGGCGAGGTAGAAGAATTTATTTGCAACGAATGCAGGTTCGCAAAAAAAGACGTAAACGACTGGATAATAGAAGGTCCTCGAAAAATAAAGCGAACATCGATTATTTCGGTTAACCATTACGAAAAATTGAAACAAGGCGCAATTATTAATCCGGTTGATAAAAAGATTGAGAAACCCAGTGAGATATGATAATATATTTAATCTATAAAATAACGCTAATAGTTATTATTCTGTTAATGAGCTTGTTGATAGCAATGTATGCCACGTTGGTTGAGCGTAAGTTTGCAGGCTTTATTCAGGACAGATATGGCCCCGATCGTGCCGGACCGTGGGGGATTTTACAACCCGTTTGCGATGGTGTAAAACTTTTCTTTAAGGAAGAGTACATGCCCAACACGGCCGATAAATTTTTGTATATTCTCGGTCCTTGCCTAACAATGATGGTGGCTTTGCTTACAAGCGCCGTAATACCGTGGGGCGGCACAATTACTATTGCCGGATACAATTTCCCATTACAGGTGGCAAGTAGCAGTATCGATATACTTTACATCTTTGCCGTGGTTTCGATGGGCGTGTATGGTATAATGATTGGCGGCTGGGCATCGAACAATAAGTTTGCATTGCTTGGCGCTGTGCGTGCATCGTCGCAAATGATTAGTTATGAGCTTGCTATGGCCTTATCCATTGCATCGGTAATTATGATGACAGGCACATTAAGTTTGCAAGAAACAGTTAATCAGCAACATACAATATGGAATGTTGTTTATCAGCCATTGGCATTTTTAATATTTTTTATATGTGCTTTGGCAGAAACCAATCGTGCGCCATTCGATTTGCCTGAGTGCGAAGCCGAGCTGGTTGGCGGTTATCATACCGAATACAGCGCAATGAAATTGGGTTTCTACCTATTTTCGGAATACATAAATATGTTTATTTCGTCGGCAGTTATTTCAACAATTTTCTTTGGAGGGTATAATATGCCGTTTATCAGCAACTTAGGGTTGTCGGAGAATATTGTTACACTTTTGGGAACAGCGTTTTTATTTGTGAAGATATTCGCCTTTATACTACTGTTTATGTGGGTAAGGTGGACTTTACCACGTTTCCGCTACGACCAGCTAATGAAACTTGGATGGAAAATATTGTTTCCGTTAGCACTTGTAAATCTTATAATTACTGGCATTGTTATGCTATTGAAATAATTTTTAAGAAAATGACATTAACAAACCGAACTAAAGTAGTATCGAACAAACAAATGACTTTCGTGGAAAGCCTCTATCTGCCTGCCATTTTTGCAGGTATGTGGATAACCATAAAGCACGTGTTTCGTAAGAAAATTACTATAAAGTACCCAGAGCAAAAGCGTGAAATTGCTGATATTTACCGCGGTCAACATATTCTAAAGCGCGACGAGCAAGGGCGCGAACGCTGTACTGCCTGTGGGTTGTGTGCCTTGGCTTGCCCTGCCGAAGCAATTACAATGATTGCCGCCGAACGAATTGCTGGAGAAGAAAAACTTTATCGCGAAGAAAAATATGCTAAAGTGTACGAAATTAATATGTTACGCTGTATTTATTGTGGCTTGTGCGAAAGTGCTTGCCCCAAGGAAGCTATATTTTTAACCCAAAAAATTGTTGACGCCGAATATACACGCGAAGCCTTTATTTATGGTAAAGATAAGCTAGTTGAGCCCATCGACATGGATAAGCGAATTGATGTTTCGAAACGACAAACAGATAAAGTGCTTAAATTTAAACAGTTAAAACACGAACGACATAATATTTGATTTTTTACCTTATGGAAAAATACATTTTCTTTTTTTTGTCGGGCTTAGCAGTGTTTTCGGCACTTATGGTGCTAATTTCGCGCAAGCCTGTACATAGTGTGTTGTATCTCATTTTATGTTTTTTTGCAATTGCCGGTCATTATATATTGCTTAACGCTCAGTTTCTGGCGGTTGTGCATATAATAGTTTACGCTGGAGCCATTATGGTGCTATTCTTATTCACACTAATGATGTTAAACTTAAACATTGTTGGAGAGGTTCGTAAATCTGTATTGGCCAGGGTTGCAGCGGTTATTGCTGGGGGTTTGTTACTTGTAACATTGGTTGCCGCGCTAAAAGGACTTAACTTAAGTACCTCACTTTCAGCAAATACGCAAATTGGCATGACAAGCAATATTGGCAAAGTGCTGTTTAACGAATATATGTTTCCGTTCGAAGCCGCATCAATACTATTTCTGTCTGCAATGGTTGGCGCTGTTATGATTGGGAAGAAGGAGGAGGAAGAGGAAATGACAAATGTGCAAATGACAAATGACAAATGACAAATTAGCAAATTACATAACGTTTTTACAATTAATTTTTTAATTAAATTTTCATGGTTGATACGATACAATTAATGCCGATAAGTTACTACCTATCACTATGTTCGTTACTTTTTGCTATAGGAGTGGTTGGGGTATTAATAAAGCGAAATGCTTTGGTTATTTTTATGTCTATCGAGTTGATGTTAAATTCAATAAACCTTTTATTGGCAGCATTTTCGGTATATCATAATAATGCAGCCGGGCAAATTTTGGTAATTTTTATTATGGTAGTGGCAGCAGCCGAAGTGGCAGCAGGGCTTTCCATATTAGTAGTTACCTATCGCAAAAACAATTCTATTGATATGAATTTGTTGAATCAGTTGAAAGGTTAAAAGAGTACTGAGTACCAAGTACCAAGTACCGAATACTATTTTATTAAGGCATATCTTTCTAATTACTAATTACTTAGTACTCAGTACTAATTTTTGAACAGAAATAACTTAAAATGAATACATTAGTAGCATTAGTGCCTATTTTACCGCTCTTGTCGTTTATAGTGCTTGGGCTTAATTTCAAAAGGTTACCAAAAGTGGTTACATCGCTTATGGCTTGTGGCTCGGTGTTGGTATCGTTCGTGTTGGCGGTGGTTTTGTTTTTTCACGTTAAAGAAGCTGGAACAGCAGTAAATGTTACGCTTTTCGAATGGTTGCCAACGGCTTCGTCGTCGATGGGCTTTTCGTTCGTGGTCGATCCAATTTCGTCGCTAATGATTTTAATTGTAACAGGCGTGGGATTTTTAATTCACGTTTATTCGATTGGGTATATGTTTAATGATGAAGGCTTTAACCGCTTTTTCGCTTACATGAACCTGTTCGTGTTTTCGATGCTTGTTTTAGTGCTTGGCTCCAACTATTTAATGATGTTTATTGGCTGGGAAGGTGTTGGACTTTGCTCGTATCTTCTTATAGGTTTTTGGTTTAAAAACCACGATTACAACAATGCCGCCAAAAAGGCATTTATTATGAATCGCATTGGCGACCTTGGCTTTCTACTCGGTATGTTTGTTTTGTATTATCAGTTTGGCTCGCTCGACTACCAAACCGTATTTGCAAAAGCTACATTGTTAGAGTCTGGAAATATGACACTTACAATTGCCACAATGCTGTTGTTTGTTGGCGCAATTGGTAAAAGTGCTCAGATACCGCTATTTACGTGGTTGCCCGATGCAATGGCGGGTCCAACGCCTGTTTCGGCACTTATACACGCTGCAACCATGGTTACCGCAGGCGTTTATATGGTTGTTAGGTCGCAGGCGTTGTTTGTACTTGCACCCACAACCCTTATGGTTATTGCTATTGTTGGAATTATTACCGCTCTGTTTGCGGCTACAATTGCAATTTTTCAGAACGATATAAAAAAGGTGCTGGCGTATTCAACTGTAAGTCAGCTAGGTTATATGTTTGTTGGTTTAGGTATGGGCGCGTTTACCGGAGCAATGTTTCACCTAACAACACACGCATTTTTTAAAGCATTGCTGTTTTTGGCTGCCGGAAGTGTAATACACGCCATGAGCGGCGAACAGGATATTCGCAAAATGGGTGGTTTGCGTAAAGCAGTGCCAATTACTTGGTTGGTATTTCTTATCGGAACAATCGCCATATCGGGCATACCGCCGTTTTCAGGTTTCTTTTCGAAGGACGAAATTTTGTTGCACGCCTTCGAACACAATAAAATTATTTGGGTACTTGGCATTGTAGGTTCTTTAATGACAGCGTTTTATATGTTCCGCCTTTTCTTTTTAACTTTTGCAGGAACGTTCCGTGGCTCCGACACTCAAAAACACCATTTGCACGAATCGCCTAAGTCAATGACTGTTCCGCTTGCAATACTGGCTATTTTATCGGTTTTTGGTGGATTGATAAATATTCCAGGTGTTTTTGGTGGATCTTCGGAATTACACATGTTTTTGTCGCCAATGTATAGTGCTGGTAAAGAGGTAATTGTTGAAGTGTCGCATTCTACGGAAATATTGTTAATGATTATTGCAGTACTCGGAGCAATTGCTATGATTGCTTTTGCGTGGTTTCGCTTTGTTAAGATGGCTGCCATTCCGATAAGCAATGACGCTAAACGACCTTTATTTACGAACTTACTTTACCATAAATATTATATCGACGAGGTTTATGCGTTTCTTATCGAAAAACCAATGTTATGGCTTTCTGGTATATTGCATTGGTTTGATGTACAGATAGTTGATCGTGCTGTAAACTCTCTTGGAAACAGTATTTTATGGCTTGGCACTAAAGCCCGACCGCTACAAACCGGGAATATAGGTTTCTATATGATTGTTATGGTGTTGAGTATTGTTGCTTTTATGGTTTTTGGATTGATGATTTAAACATTTTCGCATGTTAACTATATCGCTTATTTTATTACCGCTTATTGCTTCCCTAATTTTGTTTGCCTTAAATGGTCGCAAAGAGTTACATTACTGGGCTTTGGGCGTATCGATTGCCGAACTTGCTTTGGGCGTAGCTGCCGTTGTAGGTTTCGATAAAGGCATAGCGCTGAACTACTTATTCGATATGCCTTGGATTACATCGATGGGTATTAGGTTTTCGCTCGGTATGAGCGGAATATCGGTTTTGCTGGTGCTGCTTACAGTTGCTCTTGTGCCGTTAATAATTCTAACAACGGTTAATGGTAGTACAAAATATTCGGCAACTTTTTACGGACTTATATTATTAATGCAATCGGCGCTTGTCGGTGTTTTTACTAGTTCCGACGGTTTTCTGTTTTACATTTTTTGGGAAATGGCGCTAATTCCCATCTATTTTATTTGTGGACTTTGGGGAGGCGAAAATAAAATTAAAATTACTATTAAGTTCTTCATATACACAATGTTTGGTAGTTTGCTAATGCTTGCCGCGTTAATTTGGCTTTATTTGCATACTCCGTTGTCGCATAATTTTAATATTGATGCTTTACTTGCAGTGCAATTACCTTTTAATGAGCAAGTTTTGGTGTTTGTTGCTTTGTTTATTGCTTTCGCAATTAAAATTCCAGTATTTCCGTTTCATAGTTGGCAGCCAAATACTTATGTGGTTGCGCCATCGGCTGGCAGTATGCTGCTTGCAGGCATAATGCTTAAAATGGGGCTGTACGGTATTTTACGGTTTCTAATACCTTCGTGTAGCGAGGTTGCATTGCAATACGCTCCAGTTGTTATGGTGCTGGCTATTACTGGTTTACTATACGGTTCTATTATCGCCATAAGGCAGAAAGAAATAAAACGACTTATTGCTTATTCGTCGTTCGCTCACGTAGGTTTAATTACTGCTGCTATTTTTGCATTTAATGCCGATGCGCTACAAGGTTCTGTTTACCAGATGATTGCACATGGTTTTAATGTAATGGCTTTGTTTTTTGTAGCCGATATTATTCAACGACGAACTAATACCTTGCAAATTAGCGATTTAGGCGGTATTGCCAAAGTGGCTCCAAAGTTTGCCATATTTTTTATGATTGTAATGCTTGGCTCGGTTGCCCTGCCGCTTACAAATGGGTTTATAGGCGAGTTTTTAATGCTTGTGGGTTTAGCAAAGTATAGTATTTCCGTGGCTGCAATTGCTGGAGTAAGCATCGTACTTGGTGCGGTTTATATGTTTTGGATGTATCAGCGCAGTATGTACGGCAACCCAACAACCGCCACGGCTAATTTTCCCGACCTTACATGCAACGAAATGTGGGTTGCTATCCCATTAATAATCATTATAATAGCTATGGGTGTTTACCCAAAACCATTGCTTGAAATTGCCAAACCAGCAGTGGAAAATATATTGTTAGTAATGAGTACTAAGTACTAAGTGTTCATTACTAATCGCTTACGAAAAACATTTTCAATTCGCTTATTTAATCGACCATGGTTACATCTGAAAATTTAGAAGATAACATATACACAAACGATTTGTGCTATACTAGCGCAAATGGTCGATACTCATTCCGTTTCGCTTATCTTGGCGATGGAGTTTTTTCGATAAAATCATCGGGATATCTCGACGAGGCATCGATAAACGAACAAATTTTGGCTGGCAACAAAGCTCGCTTGCGTTTAAGGGAGGTGTTTCCCGAAAAACGCTCGCATCTAATTTGGGATTTGTCGGAAGTCAAAGGAGCATCTATTCTGTCGAGGCATTTAATCTTTCGTAAAATAAGCTCCGAAGGTTCAATTGTTAGCGTTACATTAATTGGCGCTAACCGCCTAGTAACTAGCTTCGGACAAATAATTGGCAAACTGAGCCCTAATATTAAATTCTTCTTTTTCCGAACTTTCGACGAAGGATTATATAATCTTCGAAATAACTTCAATAAAATTGTATATCAAAAACCTGGAAACGTATTTATAACAAGCGATACAGCCGCTTATGCCAATTTCATCAACCTATGGCAGGAAAACCCTAATTATTTCTTTATCAACAACATTAAGCTAAAAATACTTAACAACGATAAATGGAGTTATACCGCTCCCGACAATTCGTTTAAGGCAATTGTTAGTGTAATTGATGGAAATATTGTGTATTACCAATGCGAAGGCTATGCAAAAGTTGCCGATATCGACTGCCTTTATGCAATATTGGACGATATTATACACGTGCTAGCATTCAATGCTTCGGCAAATAAATTTTACAGTGTGTTGAATATTAAGAAATTGAAAGGAATTTCGCTCGCTGCTCGAAAACGCACTTCGTACTTCGAAAGTAAGTATAAACAATTGGCTTACATGGTGTTAATGGTGCCTTCGTACTTTGTTCAGCTAATTGTAAAAATTACTAAGGTAATAAGTGCCGCAAATTTCGAGCATTGGAAAACTACAAACTCTATCGAAGAAGCCTTTTCCGAACTGTTAATGCATAGGAACGGCTTAGTTGCAGCGAGTTTTGAGGAGAGCAAATCACCCAAAAACGAAGATTTTTCTTCGAAAAGCCGATCATATCTGGTTCAGATTATCGAAGATCAGCGCAAGCAGTTACTCGACTTGAAAATGCACCAGGAAGAACAGATAAATAAAATACTTGAAGTTACAGGTCGTATGACTTGGGACGAATCGTTCGTTGCGCCTAATTTAGGCCCCGATGGAAATAGTCCTTTTAACGATGTTTTCAGTTCGTTGTCAATTCTTTTTCAGGATTTTAAAGATATTCTTAACGATAAATCGCTTCATGCTAAGCTACTTAAAGAAAGCGAAGATAAATACAAGAATCTTATTGATTTGGCAACCGATATTATCATTGTTTTTCAGTACAATGTTATTAAATTCGTAAATATCAGAGTAATACATGTAATGGGTTACAATCCCGAAGAAGTTCTTGGTAAAGGCATGGAGCAGTACGTTTCACCTCACGAAATCGATAAACTTTACGAATTCTATAGGCGAAGAATGAAAGGCGAAGAATTGCCTTGGGCTTACGAAAGCGAGTTTATACATAAGAACGGGCATCGCGTGCCAATGTCGATGAGCGTTGGGCGCATAACCTACGACAATCAGCCTGCAGCAATGATAATTGCACGCGACATAACTCATAAAAAACGTACCGACGAAGAATTGGAGCGATACCGTAACCATTTGGAAGATATTGTAAAACAGCGCACTCTGCAACTTCAAAAAGAAATTACCGATCGCAAATTTGCCGAAGAATCAGACAGGCTTAAATCGGCATTCCTTTCAAATATGTCGCATGAGATTCGTACTCCAATGAATGCAATTATCTCATTCTCAAACTTTTTGAAGGATCCTAGCTTGCCTAAAACACAGCACGATGAGTTTCTGAGCTATATCCAGTCGAGCGGTCAATCGCTAATGCGCTTAATAAATGACATTATCGACATCTCGAAAATTGAAGCCAAGCAACTAAGCATACAAGAGTGCCAAACGTTTGTAGATCCTATCCTCGACGAGCTTTACAAGTTTTTCGAAGAAACTCGTAAGAAAAACAAAAAATTCGATATCGGATTAATTTTAACAATACCCGACCGCAGCAAAAACACTAGTTTAGACACCGATCCATACAGGTTAAAGCAAATTTTATCGAATCTGCTCGAAAACGCCATAAAATTTACCGATAAGGGTCAAATCGAACTTGGCTATCGTCTTGAAAACAACAATATTCTGTTTTTTGTTAAGGATACTGGTATTGGAATACCCGCAGATAAAACCGATCAAATATTTAGGAGGTTTGGTAAAATTGAATCCGACGATAGGAATTTGAGAGGAACAGGGCTGGGCTTGGCTATCTCAAAAAATTTATCGTATCTTTTAAAAGGCAATTTATGGTTAGAGTCAAAAGAAGGCGCAGGTTCAATATTTTACTTGTCGATACCAAACACCTCGTTACTTACAAACCAAAAAATAAACATTAATGCCTATGCCGAAGCAAGTGGCATAAACAATTGGGCTAATAAAAAGTTTCTTATTGCCGAAGACGAAGAATTGAATTTTAAAGTGTTACAAATAGCTTTAAAAAGTACTGGAGTGGTGATAATTAGAGCATTAAATGGTAAGGAAGCAATAAATAAAGTTAAGGAAATGCCCGATATTGCTTTGGTACTTATGGATATACAAATGCCTGTTATGGATGGATACGAATCGATGCAAGTAATTAAAAACCTGCGCCCTAACCTTCCAATTATTGCCCAAACGGCCTTTGCATTGCTCGAAGAACAAAACCGATGCATCGAAATGGGTTTTAGCGATTACCTTTCCAAACCAATAAAACTTGATGAGCTATTCTCGAAAATTGAGAAGCAATTGGCAATTTCGTAATTGTTTTTTCAATCCTTCTTTTCGAAAATTTTCATGAATAGGGTTGGAACAACAAACAATATGGTTACAACGTTTGCTGCAATTATGGGCCACTTACCAATTACTATACCATAAGTAAGCCAAAATATAGTGCTTAAATTCACTAAAATATACATCCACAACGATATATCTTTGGTGTGCTTGGTTCTAAAGGCTTTGTAGGCTTGTGGTAAGAAGGCAATTGTGCTGAGTGCAGCAGCTACAAAGCCTATTGCTTCGGTTGAATCTATCATTACTATTAAAATTAAAAATCTGCGAAGTTAAGCTACTTTTCGATACCGCCAAATAGCCAACGAAAGCACAAAGCAAGCATATACCGAAAGGGCAACAAACTCATTAACAATATCTTTAAAGCCCGAACCTTTAAGTAATATCATACGAATTACCCTAATAAAATAAAAAATAGGATTTATATGATTTAGTTGCTGAGCCCACTCGGGCATGCATTCGGCCGACGTAAACACGCCACTCATTAAAATAAAAATAAGCATAAAAAAGAAAGCAATAAACATTGCCTGCTGTTGTGTGTCCACCAGTGTAGATATGAAAAGACCTATCCCTAACACAACCAGCAGATATACAGCTGCTACGCCGAAAACAAGCGGTATGCTACCTACCATGGGTATATCGAATATTAATTTACCAACGGTTAAGCCAAAAGCAAGCTCAAACAAGGCAATTACCCAAAAAGGAATGAGCTTCCCGGCAATAAACTGGTATTTTTTTATGGGTGTTACATTAATTTGCTCAATGGTGCCTAACTCCTTCTCTCTCACTAAGTTTAAGGCCGAAAGAAACATTCCGATAAGAGTTACCAAAAAAACCAGTACGGCTGGTACCATAAACGTTTTATAGTTTAATTGCGGATTGTACCAAAACGACGATGTAACTGTAATTGACGGCGTTGCCGAAAATGCATTAGGAGTAACGCTCACCAAATCGGCAATTACCTTTTTATTGTATTCGGCTATAATACTGCTAACGTACGCATTGGCAATACCGCCCACAGTACCATTAATTGAATTTATTATTACCTGAACCTTGGCTTTGTTGTTGCGCACTAAATTACGCTCGAAGCCCGCTGGAATGTGAATAATTACATCCACCTTATCGCGCTTTAAATCGTTCATAGCCTCGCTTAACGAAAACGACGAGCTTTTGACTGCAAAAAACGGCGATGCTTTAAATTTACTAACTATCTGCCTAGAAGTTGTACTCAATTCTTTATCAACAATATACATGTTAATGTGCTTTAGCTCGAGAGTTGCGGCATTTACAAGTATAATTAGCTGTATTATCGGTATCACAAATATTATAGGCAACATACTTTTGTTGCGTTTTATCTGAAGAAATTCCTTTTGCAGAAGAAAGAGAATGGTGCGCATGGTAATTAGTAATTTGTAATTAGTATATAGTAATTAGTATTGAGTACTGAGTATATTACTATGTACTTAGTAATCAGTACTCGTTACTCATTACTTTCTTCACCCCAACCTAATTTTAAACTTTTTATAGCTCAACAATATAAAAACGGCTGTCATACCAATAAGTATAAGTGTTTCGAACCATATGTAATACAATCCTGTGCCTTTTAGCATTATATTTTTTATGATAACAATAAACCATCGCGGCGGCATTATCTGGCATAGTGCCTGTAACACCCATGGCATATTCGATATAGGAAAAATAAAGCCCGATAGGAGAATAGTTGGCAACATAAGCACCATCATTGATATTAGCATTGCTGTTTGTTGGCTATTGGTAACTGTTGATATTAAGATACCCAACGAAAGTGCCAACACAATAAATAATGTGCATTCGGCCAGTAGCAATATGGTACTGCCTTGAACTGGCATTCCAAAAACCAAATTGCCCAGTACAACAATAATTACAGCATTAAAAAACGATAGTAGTACATAAGGAGTTACCTTACCTATAATTATTTGTATAGGTTTAAGTGGCGAAACCAACAGAACTTCCATTGTTCCCAATTCTTTTTCGCGAACAATAGAAATAGATGTTAATAAGGCCGATATAAGAATAAGTATCATAGCCATAATGCCTGGAACGAACATATACACCCCTTTTAACTGTTCGTTATACATCATGCGTACTTCGGGAACAATTTGCAAAGGAATTGTTGCGCTAACGTTTTGTTTGTTAACATAATCCATTACAATTGCTGTAGTATAGCTCGCTATAAGGTTGGCGGTATTTGCATCGCTAGCATCGGCAAGTATTTGAATTTTAGCCGTTCCTTGTCGTTTCATTTTTTCGGCAAAATCCGTTTCGAACACAACTACTTCTTTTACATTGCCTTTGCGAAAAACTTCTTCAATTTGGTTTACGTTAGTAAGATAACTATCGAGCTTAAAATAACCCGACGAGAGGATTTTTTGACTTATGTCGCGCGTTACTTTATCTTTCGAATTATCTAGAATTGCAATTTTTATATCCTTAATTTCATTGGTTATTACAAAGCCAAATAAAAGCAGCTGAATAATAGGCATGCCAAACAGCACCAACAAAGTTCGCTTATCGCGTAAAATGTGGTAAAACTCTTTTATAATAAAGCCACGGAATAGTTTCATATTATTGAGTACTTAGTATTTAGTACATAGTATATAGTAAATGATTTTTTCAAATACTTGTTATTGAGTGCTTGGTACATGTTACTTATTACTCGGTACTCGGTACTCAGTATTTTCTTCCTCTCGCCAGTTTTTGAAACACCTCGTCCATATTAGCGGCATTATGCTTGGTTTTTAGGTTGTTGGGTGTGTCTAAATCGGCAATTTTGCCATCTACCATAATCGAAACGCGGTTGCAATATTCAGCTTCGTCCATGTAATGTGTTGTAACAAAAACGGTTATGCCGCGGTGTGCGGCTTCGTATATCATATCCCAAAACTGTCGGCGGGTAATGGGATCAACGCCTCCAGTAGGTTCATCGAGAAACACAATGCTGGGTTCGTGAAAAACCGCAATGGAAAAAGCAAGTTTTTGCTTCCAGCCCAGCGGGATGTCGTGAATTAATTTATCGCGAGCATGCTCAAGACCAAGCTTTTGTAATAAATCGTTGGTGCGAGTTTTAATAATATTATATGGAATATGGTAAATTCCAGCATAAAATCGAATGTTTTCGCGAACGGTTAAATCGTCGTACAACGAGAATTTCTGGCTCATGTACCCAATATTCGTTTTAATTTTTTCGCTTTCGGTATTTGCATCGAAACCGCCAACCATTACTTTGCCCGACGTTGGTCTCGATAAACCGCACAGAATGCGAATTGCTGTTGTTTTGCCAGCACCATTTGCCCCTAAAAAGCCGAACACTTCGCCTGGATAAACCTCGAAACTAAGATTATCGTTTGCAACGAAATTCCCGAATTTCTTAACTAAATTTTGTACAACTATAACAGGTTCATTACTTTGCATCGCTGGTTGAGTTTTCAGTCATTAAAGCAATAAAACAATCTTCAATACTTGGGTTTATTGGGCTGATGGAAATTCCGGTATGGTTTTTTTCTTCAAGAAAAAGTGTTAAGTTGTTTACATTTAACACTTTACTTTTTGATGTATAATGAAGATTTTGCCCGAAAATATGAACACTCTCACAATCAATATAGTTAACCAATTCGTTTTTTAGTAAATACATATCATCGGAACGGATTGCATACAGTGGTTTCGGAAATTTGCTTATAACTCCTTGTGGAGTATTAATTTGCATAATTTTGCCGTTTTGCATTAAGGCAACCCGATCGCATAGGCTAGCTTCGTCCATATAAGGTGTTGATACCACGATGGTTATACCACTATTACGAAGATTTTGAAGCATTTCCCAAAATTCCTTGCGCGACACGGAATCGACGCCTGTTGTAGGTTCGTCGAGTACTAATAATTCTGGCTTATGAATAAGAGCGCAACATAGAGCTAGTTTTTGTTTCATACCGCCCGATAGTTTGCCAGCCATACGGGTTTTAAATGGCTCAATTTGAACGTATATATCGCGAATAAGATCGTAATTTTCCTTTATGGTAGTGCCGAAAATAGTGGCAAAAAACGTAAGATTTTCTTCCACAGTTAAATCCTGGTAAAGCGAGAAACGACCTGGCATATAGCCAATATTCTTCCGAATAGTTTTATAATCTTTCACCACATCCCAATTATTAATGGAAATAGTGCCGCTATTGGGCAAAAGCAGGGTGGTAAGTAACCGAAATAGCGTGGTTTTGCCAGCTCCATCGGGACCAATAAAGCCGTACAACTCATTCTTCTTTACATCAAATGATATATCGCTTATAGCTAGCGTTTTACTATACGATTTCGAAATATTATGCGCTTCTATAAACAACATGTTTTTAATGTATTACTTAAACTTTACTTCGCCAGGCATCCCTATTTTAAGGCGACCATCGTTCTTAATCGAAACTTTTATGGCATATACCAGATTTACACGCTCTTCCTTAGTTTGAATTATTTTGGGGGTAAATTCGGCTTGAGATGAAATCCAAGTTATAATTCCCTCAATTGTTTCAAATTCCTTTACATCCTTGTCGATTAGCACATTAACTTTTTGCCCAGTTTTAACGCTACTTAATTGCGCACCGCTTATGTACACCCGAAGGTTCATCGATTCCATATCGGCAATTTTGTAAAGCGTTTTACCAGGCGCTACAATTTCGGTGGGCTCAACGTATTTTTCGAGAATTGTTCCCTTTATTGGGTTTGTTATTTTACATCGCTTAATTTGATCGGCAACCTGATCAATCTGCCTATCCATTGCGGTAATTTCGCTTAATACCGAACCATTCTGCGTTTTTATCGACGATATCTGACTATCAATCACTTTTATTTTACCATTTAAATCGTCGAGTTGTTTGTTAGGAACGGCATTATCCTTTACCAGCTTGTCAATACGCTCTTTATCAACTAATAGTGTTTTTTTAGTTTCTTCCTGAACATCAATTTGCGATTGAATGCCAGCAATTTTCGACGACAGTGCTTTGCGTTGTGCCTCAATCTGTTCGCGCTTTAGCGAAAGTTGTGTGGTATCTATCAAACCAATTTTTTCGCCTGCTACGTATGTTTTTCCTTCTTCGACCGAAAACTCAACCAACCTTCCAGCTATTTCGCTCGAAACCAGTACTTCAACAGTTTCGAAATTGCCAAAAGCATCGGACTTACCATTTTTATTGGTACACGATGAAACGAGAAAAACAGAGATAATTATTAAAGTTATCGATTTCATTAGTTTAGTTATTATATTTTTATTCTGAGTGCCGAACCGAAGCCATTATTACTTTCTATTTCTGTACAAACATGTTTTTAAATCGCATAATTCGCAGGTATAGGGGTTAAATTTTACTTGTTTGCCTATTCCAATAACGCCACTTACCGACTTTATTGGGTTCATTAATGCATTGTCCGACAATGTTATACCGCAAAAATTATTCGGTATTATTGAAAAAAGTTTATGCTGATCCTCGAACTTCCATCTACAATTACCTGGGCTATATCGATTTGTAATTTTGAAACCAGCCTCATTTACAACGTTTTCAAACAGTTTCTGCATTTTATCCATAGTAGTTTCAACTATAATTGAACCCATTACGTCGGCAACATACCCTTTCATTAAATCTCCGTCAGCCATCAATTCCCTCGACCATTCTCCTATTTCCAATCCCGCAGTGCAAACATATACAGCAATTTGCTGCGATTTTTTAAGCTGCTGATATACTGTGTTTTTAATGTCGAACAATACATTATTAATTTTCAGCGTTTTGTTAATTGTTTCAAAACTAATATTTTCGAATATAATTATTCCGCCATTTATCGCATCGAAGCTATTCGCTCTAATAAATACCTTGCTAATAATGTCGTTAAAGGGCTCGGGAATAGAACCTGGATCGTAACCCATTACCTTTTCGAGTTGACTCGAAGATACCGATAATTCCTCAAACGAAAATTTATAGGTGTAAATAGAATTCATTTATAGCGAATTATAAAAATATGCGATTAACCTTATAGTTTAAATGTAAGGTTTAACCATACGGTCAAAAGTACAAAACTTTTTGAATAAGCCTAGCGTTTTATCAAAAAAACCGACTCGTGAGAATGTGTTCATATACTAGTGTTTACAAATAAAAAATCCACAACTATTTTATTACAAATAATTGTGGATGGGGAACATATATATTGGTAGGGTGTTCTATGCCATTGCTTCTGAGCAAGCAAAAAATGTGAATGGTATTTTTATTTGCGATTCAAATTCTTTGCCCAATTCAAGTCCATCTTCATCGTCTTCATCGTAAAACCACTTAACATTGGCGGTTTTTATACTGTAATTGTCTTGTACACCGCGTAATAGACTAAAAAGATATTTCGAACTACTTGTATTAAGGTATTCCAAGCTTATTTCTACTTCCATATTTTGCGAGCTGCAATTGTTAGCCCAAGTTACAATAGGGTTGTAAAATGCATGAGGATCCTCAATTAACGACCGCCCTTGAATAATAATTTTTCCTTCGGGGTTTAGCTCAACTCTAGGCGAATACTTGGTTTCCTTAATAATTACTTGTTCCATTTTCATAACTTTTTATTGTTTCTGGCTTAGGTTACGCATAAAATTTAATTTGG
>JANYAP010000194.1 GCA_025361285.1 Bacteroidales bacterium
ACTAATTTTCACCAATTGAATATCCTAGCTATTAACCCTTTGTTTATTTAAGTGTTATAGTGGTTTGGTGGCATTCATTAATAATTTGTTTTGATACCACCCACATTTACGGCAAAAAATTAATTACCAATTCTTTAACACTTTAGCCTTTTCGCCTCTAGCTTTTTGCTCTTCAAGCTTTTTTTGCAATTGTTTTTCGTCGTTCTCAATGGCATCGAGCATTCGCTGAGCATCTTCGGGCGAAATTTGTTTTTGCTGCTGTTTTTGTTGCTGTTGCTTATCTTTTTCGTCCTGTTTCTTTTGGTCGTCTTGCTTCTTCTGATCGTCCTGTTTCTTTTGGTCGTCTTTTTTCTCGTCCTTTTTATCTTTGTTCTTGTCCTGCTTATCTTTATCCTTTTGTTGTTGCTCCTGCTGTTTCATAAGCCTTTGAACATAAGCTAAGTTAAACTTTGTATCGCTATCCTTAGGATTCAGCACCAAAGCTTTTTTGTATGCGTCAACACCTTCCTGAAGTTTCTGCGCCTTAACGTACGAATTACCTAGGTTATGATAAACCTTCGCCAGCTTATCCTTATCGGTTGTTGCTTCGGTAAGCTTGCTGAATTGCGTTGCAGCCTCGGGAAATTTACCTTCCTTATATAACGAATTGCCAATGTTGAACGACGATTCGAACGAATTAGGTTTCTTGTCCAATGCTTTACGATACGATAATTCGGCATCGGTGTATTTTTTTTCGTCGTATAGTTTGTTACCACTTCGTATATATTTCCGCTCGGTTTGCCCGAAAGCCGAAAACGATATTAGCGAAACTAGTATTATTATTACCCCCCTCATAATCATTACTTTTTAATCTTAAACAAATTAAATTTACGAAATAGTTTTGTTCTACGCTCAAGCACAACTAGTTCGAGCACAAGCAAAAGAATGGCAATTGCAATAGGCCATTGAAATTGATCTTCGTATTCCGAATATCGCTTGGCTTTATACTCGGTTTTGTTCATCTTGCTAATTTCCTCGAAAATAGTATTTAAGCCAATCTGCGTGTTTGTGGCGCGTATATATATACCGCTTCCAGCGGTGGCTATTTGCTGCAACAATACTTCATCTAATTTACTTATTACTACGTTGCCTTCGCCGTCCTTTAAATAGTTTTTCTGATAACTACCTGATTGTACGGGTATTGGTGCTCCCTGAGGCAATCCAATACCAATGGTATGCACAAATATTCCCTTTTCGCGTGCGGCGGTGGCAGCACCTACGGCATCGTCCTCGTGGTTTTCGCCGTCGGTAATAATAATTACAGCCTTGTCGCTTTTTCCTTCGGGGGTAAACGATTTGGTAGCCAAATTAATAGCCGAGCCAATAGCCGTTCCTTGAACCGAAATTATGTTGGGCGTTATGTTTGCTAGAAACATTTTGGCCGACACGTAATCGGTGGTTATAGGCAATTGCGTAAATGCCTCACCTGCAAACACTATAAGTCCAATTTTATCGTTACGTAACTGATCGACGAGCTTCGATATAGATTGTTTGGCGCGCTCCAAACGATTAGGCTGAATATCTTCGGCCAGCATACTGTTCGACACATCGAGCGCAATAATTATTTCAACGCCTTTGCGCTTTGTTTCGCGAAGCTTTGTTCCAAACTGTGGACCAGCTAACCCGAAAATGAAAAAGAAAAGTGCTGATAATAAAATAATTAGCTTAGCAAATGGGCGCGATTTAGACCTGTCGGGCATTAATTGCTCAATAATTTCGATATTTCCAAAGTCGGCCAAAAGTTTTTTACGGCGCTTATTCGAAATCCAATAGAAAAGTACTATCAGAGGTATTGATAACAGTAGAAACAATAATTGGCTATGTGCAAACTGAAACATAATGCTCAGTGGATTAAATGGTTAATAATATTAGTAATGAGTAATTAGTAATTAGTACAGAGTAATTAGTAACTGGTAATTAATACTTAATACTTAATACTTTCCTACGGCAATGTTCGTAAAATTGTAAACCTAAATAAAAGTTCTATTGCCAAGAAAAAGGCTGCAATAAGCGCAAACCATAAATATTCTTCTTTACGTTTTGTGTATTCGCTTACTTCAATTTTCGATTTCTCAAGTTTATCAATTTCTTTATAAATATTACGAAGTTTTTCGTTGTTTGTGGCTCTAAAATACTTACCATCAGTAAGTTTAGCAATGTCGGTAAGCATGGCTTCGTCAATTTCCACTTTCATATCCTGAAACTGAATGCCGAATGGAGTTTCCACAGGGTAAGGAGCAGTACCTCGGGTTCCAACGCCTACGGTGTAAACTCTTATACCAAAGGTTTTTGCAATTTCGGCAGCTGTAACCGGAGCAATTGAACCTCGGTTGTTAACGCCATCGGTAAGCAAAATAATAACTTTACTTTTGGCTTCGCTTTCCTTTAGGCGGCTAATAGCGGTTGCCAATCCTAAGCCAATAGCAGTGCCGTCTTCGAGCATTCCACTTTTTAAATCCTTCAGCATGTTTATTAAAACAGCATGATCGATGGTAAGTGGGCATTGCGTAAAACTTTCGGCACTAAAAACGGTTAAGCCGATGCGATCTGATGGTCGACCAGAAATAAACTCTATAGCTACGTCCTTGGCGGCTTCCAAGCGATCGGGACGAAAATCGCGGGCAAGCATACTGCTCGATAAATCTAACGCCATAACAATATCAATGCCTTCCGATGTTTCGGAGTGTAAGTTATTGATTGACTGTGGGCGAGCTAAAACAAGAATAAGAAACACAAGGGCAAGCACACGAAGAACAAAAGTGCTGTGGCGCATTTTTACTTTCCAAGTATTTCCAAGCTGGCTAATATGCTCGGAAGCCGATACGCGAATTGATGGCTTTATAATGTTGTGTTTCAACACATACCATACCACTAAAGGAATTAGCAGCAATAGTAAAAAAAGAAACCCGCTATTTGCAAATGTTAAGTTATACATAATTAATGTGTTCTCATTTTAAAGGTTTTCCTTGTTTAATGAAATTGCTGGTTGCTCACCGTCTTGTTCCTTTGTTGGCGAATTCATTTCCAAGGTGTTATTAACAAATTGGTAAGTGTTTAGGAGACTAATTTCGTTTTCGTTGGGCAATGGTTCCAATTTTGCAAATTTTACCAAATCGGCAGCCGAAAACATGGTTCGTAAAAGGTCAACCGACTTTATATCGTCGAGATTAACGCCTTTAAGAGCTGCAACTATTTCGTCGCTAGTCATTTCCAAGGCAAAAATGCCAAACCTATGCTCAATATAAACGCGTACAATTTCGGTTAGTCGGGTATAATAATCCTTCACTTTATTGTTTTGCCAAAGTTTGTCGGCTCGAAGTTTGTCGAGTTCGCGAATGGCAACAATATGAGGCGGTTCTACAATAGCCTTAACCGAAAACAATGGCTCCTTTTTGTTCTTTTTAATGAAATACCATATTACAAACCCAATAATTATAACTACAACGCCTATAAGTATATACAGCCAAATTTCGGCAAGAGAAAAAGGTGCTTTCAAAGGTGGTTTAATATCGCGAACGTCCTTGGCGGTGTCTAATGGAACAGTGTAAACTTTCAACAATAATGCTTCGGTTTTAAACGTGTCGTCCATTTTTTCCATTTTGAAAGGAAATAAAAGTGGTGCTACCACGTAATTGCCACTATCGAAACTAGTTACTAAATATTGTTTACTAATATGAAGGTTTTCACCGTTTTTGGTAGTGTCGGCAGGAAATGCTTTTAGAATTTCAACCTTTCCAACCAAAGTATCGGTAAGAACAGGCATCTGGACCATGGCATTCTTAGGCTGATCTATTTCTATTCGAAATTTTATTTGATCGCCTATAACAATTGCCAACGAATCGAATTCGGCTTTAATTTTTATAGACTGAGCACTTGACAAAGTGGGCAATAAGCACATTATCAATACAAAAGCTATGTTTTTAATTTTTCGTGTTATAACAATAAACCCTATCATCGTTGTTTAAATAGTTTTATTAATGGTTTAACGTAATCTTCATCAGTTCTTATCATTACGTTGTCAACGCCCGATCGTAAAAACAGGTCGTTAAGTGTATTTTGCTTAAACTGCCACCACAACGCATATTTGTCGCGCACGGTTTGGTCGGACGTGTCGACCCAAGCTGTCTGGTTTGTTTCGGCATCTTTCATTTGAACCAGACCTATTGGAGGTATCTCGGTTTCCCGGCGGTCGAAAATACGTAGGGCAACAAGGTCGTGTTTGCGGTTGGCTATTTTAAGCGCATCGGAAAAATCGGGACTTAAAAAATCGGAAATTACGAAAGCTATACTTCTCTTTTTTATAGCATTTGTAAGATACCTAAGACCTTCTGCAACGTTTGTTCCTTTGCTTTCGGGCTCGAACTCAATGCATTCGCGAATAACCCTTAAAATATGCTGGCGTCCCTTTTTGGGAGGAATAAATTTCTCAACCTTATCGGAAAAAAGTATAGCGCCCACCTTATCGTTGTTTTGCGTTGCCGAAAACGATATTACCGCGGCTAACTCGGCGTACAGCGCTTTTTTAAGACGTCCGCTGGTGCCAAAATCGCGCGATCCACTTATGTCAATTAGCAGCATAACAGTAAGTTCGCGCTCTTCTTCAAACACTTTTATAAATGGGTGGTTGAAACGGGCGGTTACGTTCCAATCGATGTTCCGAATGTCGTCGCCATACTGATATTCGCGTACTTCGCTGAATGCCATTCCTCGCCCTTTAAAGGCGCTATGATACTCGCCTGCAAATATTTGATTCGACAATCCACGGGTTTTAATTTCTATTTTTCTAACCCGTTTTAATAACTCCGTAGTTTCCACGTATATACTATTTTTTTGAAGTCATTACTTTTTACTGGTAAAGATGGTAAAAAACCATTCTTCCTTTTTTAATTTAACTAAATAGACTGTACCATTCACATTATAAGTCCATTTGTCCTTCCCCTGCTTTTTGCATCTCGCATTTAAATCCTTCTTTGCGATATCCAAATTCGAATAATCGCTCATAAGCTTAGTTGCTGTGCAAATGTCGGTTTCTGATAAAAATACAAGTAATGTCTGATCGTTATTCTTATCGATGTATTTCAGGTACTTATAGGTATTGTTTACAGTTGAGTTATCAATTAAAAAGTTCTTATTATTTGCTTTAACCTCCTTAATAACAGCATCTTTATGTAAACCAATAAAATGTTGCGATAAAAGCGGCAAAACAAAAAACACCGATAACAAACCTATAAATATCTTTTTCATAGAGTGAATGTTTTTTTAGTACCAAGTACTTGGTACTAAGTACTTAGTACTCCACTAAGGCACTTCAACCGTATTTAATATCTCAGTAATAATATCTACTGAAGTAATATTCTCAGCCTCAGCCTCGTACGACAAGCCAATGCGATGACGAAGCACATCGTGGCAAACAGCACGAACATCCTCGGGAATTACATAACCACGGCGTTTAATAAAAGCATAAGCCTTCGAAGCCAATGCTAAACTGATACTTGCGCGTGGCGAACCACCGTAGTTTATCATTCCAGTAAATTTTGGCAAGCCATATTCGGCTGGGTAACGAGTAGCGAATACGATGTCGAGAATGTATTTTTCAATTTTCTCATCCATATACACTTCCTTCACAATTTCGCGAGCGCGCATAATGTCGGCCGGATTTAAAATTCGGTTAGGCGTAGGAAATGCTTTACCCAAATTTTGGCGAATAATTAACCGCTCTTCTTCTTTTTTAGGATAATCGAGAACAACCTTCAACATAAACCTATCGACTTGCGCTTCCGGAAGCGGATATGTACCTTCTTGTTCTATAGGGTTTTGTGTTGCCAGAACAAGAAATGGCTTTTCCAACGTGTATGTGTTAACACCAATGGTTACTTGCTTTTCCTGCATTGCTTCGAGCAGAGCACTTTGAACTTTTGCTGGCGAGCGGTTAATTTCGTCGGCTAAAATAAAATTAGCAAAAATAGGGCCTTTTTTAACAATAAACTCCTCGTTTTTAGGACTATATACCATAGTTCCGATAAGGTCGGCAGGTAATAAATCGGGTGTAAATTGTATTCTACTAAAGCGCGCATCAATTGTGTCGGCTAATGTTTTAATAGCCAACGTTTTAGCCAAACCAGGTACGCCTTCGAGCAACACATGTCCATCGGACAGCAAACCAATAAGTAAGCTTTCCACAAGGTGTTTTTGGCCCACAATTACTTTTCCCATTTCGATATTCAGCAAATCAACAAATGAACTTTCCTGTTGAATGCGATCGTTTAACTCCTTAATGTTTACTAATTCGCTCATTTTTAATGAATTTTGAATTACCTATTTTATATTATTACTCAGCAATTTTACTCAGCAATTTTTTTGCTGTTCGAAAGCCAAAATTAATTCTTTCTTTTTTTTTTCGATGTTAAAAAAAGTTAAAGATATGCCAATTTTAGCGATTTTTGTAAAACAACTTGCTGCGTTTTCCGAAAAAATATCAAAAAAAAACTATCGAAATATCAGTAAACCCAGCATAATATGATAATTTTACGGCCATTGATTAATTATTTAAAATAACCTTGCAAAACCGATATTTTATTCATCTTGCATACAAGGGCACTCACTACCATGGATGGCAAATTCAGCCTAACTCAATTACTGTTCAGGAAGTTGTGAATAAAGCGCTTACCTTATTATTAGGCGAACCCATCGAAACCATTGGAGCAGGCCGCACCGATACTGGTGTGCATGCTAGTTCGTTTTATGCTCATTTCGATAGCGTTCGTAAAAACATTCATCTCGAAGCAAATATTATATATAAGTTAAATAGTGTATTACCTTCCGATATTGTTGTATATCAGATATATTCGATGCCACAAACCGCTCATGCACGTTTCGATGCTATGTCAAGAACATACATGTATCGCATAAATCAACAAAAAGACCCATTTAACCAAGAAATTACAAC
Source organism: Bacteroidales bacterium (assembly GCA_025361285.1). Classification (GTDB taxonomy): domain Bacteria; phylum Bacteroidota; class Bacteroidia; order Bacteroidales; family JAAUTT01; genus JAAUTT01. The sequence continues at coordinate 6,986 of JANYAP010000194.1, forward strand.
TTATTTTAATAAGCCTCTGAATATCAATCTAATGAATGAAGCCGCATTGACAATAATGGAATATACCGATTTTACAAGTTTTAGCAAACTACACACCGACGTAAAAACAAATAACTGCATAGTATATAATGCATTATGGGTAAAAGTTGGTACCGAACTTCAGTTTACAATTACGGCCGATAGATTTTTAAGAAATATGGTACGAGCTATTGTTGGAACCCTATTGCAGGTTGGTTTACAAAAGATTACAGTAACACAATTGCGTTTAATTATCGAACAAAAAAATCGATCGGATGCTGGAGCATCTGTCGATGCTAAAGGCTTACATCTTATTAATGTCGAATATCCTAAATCATTAATTGTGTATGCTTAAAATATTTTATTTAAAATTAGTGTCAAAACTTCGCAATTTTTAAACTTTTTATCTTATCTTGGTTCAAAAAAAAATCAGTAAAAATGGGCGACTTTAATCTGTAACCAAAACACAGTATTAACGTAGAAAGCCTCTAAAATAACATTTTTTAGCATTATGAAGAAAAGTATAAGATTCTCGTTTATAGGACTTTTGATAACTATTCTAAGTTTTCAAAATATTCAAGCTCAAACATCAGTAAGTCAAGCACAAGCGGTATTTGTATATAACTTTACTCGCTTAATTGAATGGCCAGCCGATTTTAAATCGGGCGATTTTGTAGTTTGCGTTTACGGATCGTCGGAAATATTTAACGATGTTAAAAATTTTTGCAGCGGTAAAATGGTTGGTACTCAGAAAATTATTGTAACAAAAAATTCCGATATAGATGGTATTGGTAAATGTCATATAGTTTTTGTTGCAAATAGCAAAACCAAGCAAATTGGGGCTATTTCGGCAAAAACAAATAGCAACAAAACACTTATAATATCAGAAAAAAACGGAGCTTTAGATGAAGGATCGGCAATTAATTTTGTTATTATCGAAGATAAGCTTAAATTTGAATTAAAAGCAGGTAATGCAACAAAAATTGGATTGAAAATTAATTCAACTCTCGAAAATATGGCAGCGGCCAAATATTAAACCTAAACAATTTTAACACATGTTCGAAAATTTAAAGTTAACAATAGGGCGTAAACTAAGTATTGGTTATGGTATATTAACTTTTGCAATACTTGTAAATGTTATACTTACAATAGTAATAACGAGTAAAAATGCCCGATTAAACAGAGAGGTTTCAGAGATTTATGGTCCGTCGCAATCCAACTTGAATGAATTATCAAATCTGGTGGTTAATTCGAAAATGTTAATTAAAAACTGGGTGTTTATCGATAAAAAGTCGGATACACCCGATAAAATTAAGCTCAAAGACTTACACGACAGAGCTTATGTTGAAATAAAAGCTAATCTCGATAAGCTTTCGCAATCCGACAAATGGAGCGAAGACGAAAAGGCAGTTTATCAGCAATCTATCGGTGCTATAAACGATTCACTATTTGCAATGCATAAACAAATAATGGATAAACTTAAGGACTTTGCCAGTTATGACGACCCTTTGGTAATATTCGACATAATACCATTAGTTGAGGAGGGCGGAACATTAATGAAACTTACCGATAATATCTTATTATTGCTTAACGATTTAACTAAAAAACAAACTATAAAGGTAGATGAAGCAAGGCAACAAATGTCTTCCTCGTTCAATAGTTTTAGAGCTTTAGTTTCAATTGCTGGTATATTACTGATAATTATTGCTTTAGCATCGGCCTTTTTTACTATTATTTCAATTGTTACACCATTACGAAAGGGAGTAGAATTTGCAAAATCGATTGGCGGTGGTGATCTTATGTCGACAGTTGATATTAAACAGAGCGATGAAATTGGGGAATTAGCCGATTCGCTGCGCGATATGGTAGCGAAACTGCGCGAGATAATTACAAAAATATTCGATAGCGCCGAAAATATTGGAGGCACAGGTCAGGAAATAAATAGCCGGGCACTGCAACTATCGCAGGGAGCATCCGATCAGGCATCGTCAACCGAGGAAGTCTCCTCGTCGATGGAAGAAATGGTGTCGAACATTCAACAAAACACCGAGAACGCCCAACAAACCGAGAAAATTGCTCTTACAGCATCAACGGGAATAAATAAGGTTCGTGAAGCATCGGTAGAAAGCGTGAAATCGATAAAAACCATTGCAGAAAAAATATCGATTGTTAACGATATAGCATTTCAAACTAACATATTAGCATTAAACGCAGCCGTAGAAGCCGCTCGTGCTGGCGAACATGGGAGAGGTTTTGCCGTTGTGGCTGCCGAAGTTCGTAAACTTGCAGAAAGAAGTAAGCTCGCTGCCGACGAAATTCAAATACTTGCAAAAAGAAGTGTAGAAACTACCGAAGATGCTGGTAAGTTATTGATAGCCATTGCTCCTGAAATAGAGCGGACAGCAAAATTGGTTCAGGAAATTACCGCGGCAAGTGTTGAGCAAAACGCAGGCGTAGATCAAATAAATAACGCTATTCAGCAGTTAAACGTTGTAACTCAGCAAAATGCAGTTGCTTCCGATGAAATGTCGAAAAACTCGAATGCATTGAAGGTTTATGCCGAAGAACTGAAAACTATAGTCGCATTCTTTAATATCGAGCATAATAAGCCTATTTCACGATCGGCATTTTCTGCCAGGCCAATTGTTAAGCCTAGCCAAGTTAAAGTTGAAACAAAAACATTTGGTCAACAACCCACTACGCGCCAGCCTAGTAAGAAATTTGAAAAAGGCATTAGTGGTGGTTTAAACCTTAATATGTTTGGCGACGAAACTCCCGATTCAGGATACGAAAAATTTTGATTATTAGCAGAAATGTAGATTATTCTGTATTTGTGCAAATTGTCTCTTTATAACCTTATAACCTTATTTATTAGACATTTAACGTCAATAAGGTTATGAGGGGTTTTGCTCTAGTTTGGTACTGTTTTTGGTTAATAGCCGATTAACAATTCCAAATATCCCAAGCCTTTAAGGCCTGTAAATGAAGCATTTTCAAACCATTTATAGTTTTAGCACCTCTGGCATTTCCTTCCTTCAAAAAATTGGTTTCCAAAGGATTATAAATTAAATCGAATAGTATATGCTGAGACGAGATTTCGCCATAAGGTATTGATGGTGAAGCCTCAATATTTGGGTACATTCCGAGCGGGGTAGTGTTAATAATAATTTTGTGGTTGCGTATGTCGTTAACAGTTAATTCGCTATAGGTTTTATAAATGCCTGGCGCATTACTCCGCGAAACAATATTGATATCGATATTCAATTTTTGCAGAACGTAAATAACAGCCTTGGAAGCTCCGCCAGTGCCTAGAATTAATGCATTTTTGTGATATGACTCCAAATGAGGTTTTATGGATTGTTCGAAGCCGTAAACATCAGTGTTATAGCCTATTAACTGTATGGAATTGTTTTCTCGGGAAATTTTAATTGTATTTACAGCCCCAACGTTCATGGCAGTTTCGTCTAATTCCGTTAGAAACGGCATAACTTTTTGCTTGTAAGGTATTGTTACGTTTATACCTACCAAATTAGGGTTACTTTTTAATAACTCGGGTAATTGTTCAATATATTCGAGTGGAAAATTCCGATAAACAGCGTTATGTATATTTTCGTTGGCAAATTTGGTAGCAAAGAAACCTACGGAAAATGAGTGCGATAATGGATAACCAATTAAGCCAAACTGTCTCATATTTAGTGAACTAAACAAGTTTTTGGCTTAGCAATTTCTCTGGCAGATAATCGAAAAAAGTGTCGCCCCTCAAGCCAAGCCTAAGTGTTTCGAGCGCAATTACTTCGTTTGTTGCAATATTGCCAAGGTTTACATTGGTACCCAATAGTTTAATGAAATACGTTTGCTGGCTTTTATTTGGCGCTTCCCATAAAATTTTATCTTGTTCTATGGTGCTTACAATGTCGCAAATTAATGCTGCATTAGCCGAGCCATCGGAGTTGTATATGCCAACATTACCGCTTTCGCGAGCTTCGGCAATTACTTTCCATGCACCAGCTTCGAGTTCTGTTTTCATCATTTCAACCCATTTTTCAATTGGTATAGTAACGCCCGAAACCTTATATCCTACTTCGGAAAGCACGGTTACTTGCTTCGAAAACGAACGAATATATTCAAGTTTCTCGTGGTGAGGAATATTCATGGAGCCGTCGGAAATCTCGATGGTGTCGAGGTTGTATTCATCAATAATTTTGCGGTAAGTATCGAGTTGACCGCGGATAGCAAAAAGCTCGAACAGGGTACCACCAAAATACACTCGAATATTGGCTTGCCTATATATTTTAATTTTCTCTTTCAAATTTTTCGAGATAGCGGCAGTACCGAACCCAAACTTAACGATATCGGTAAAATCGGCAGACGAATCGCAGAAATTTTCAACTTCTTTTGTGCTAAGTCCCTTATCCATCATCATGGTTAGCCCGTTTTGGCGGGGTTTAGAATCGCGTTGGGGAAGATAGGATAACGAAAAATTCATGTGTAGTTTTTGGTTATAGGATTAAATATTTAGCTATAATTTCCTTGATGGTATTGTCGAGTATTGCTTCGGGGTAAAAATCGTATAATTCCTCGGCACATTCAATATCAATTGTTAAGGCTTTTTCGAGATATTCGTAACCTTGTGGCATATTACCTTGTAAAAATAGGTACGAAGCTAAACGTATGTTAATGTATGCGTTATCGAAATGATACTCGTAAGCATCATTTAAGTTTGATAAGGCTTCGGTTAGCCTGTCGATAGTTAATAAAAGTTCGGAATAATTAAGCCAAGCTTCATAATCGGAAGGGTCGATATCGATAAGTTGCTTAAAGGTATAGAGCCCGCTTTTGGTGTCGTTTGTACGCATATACACTAAGCCAAGTGCGTAAAGGTATTCGACGTTATTGAGGCTTAGTTTTAGTGCATTTTGAATGTACATTTCGCTTTCGCTGTACATTTCGAGGTGCATTTTTACAATGCCTTTTCCGAACCAGGCATCGGCACAGTTGGGATCGTATGTAACCGCTTTTTGAAAATAATATAGCGATTCGTCGAATCGTTGCATTTTTTCGTAGCATTCGCCTATGTAGCAATGCGCCATTACATGATCCTCCTCGAGCTTAAGAAATTCCAAATATTCCTGAAGTGCCTCGTCGTAACGCTCAAGGTTTGATAGTAAGTTGCCTTTGTTAAAATACGCCGATCCGTAATATTCGTTAATAGCAATGGCAAAATCGTATGCCTGTATTGCCTTTTCGGTTTGGTTCGATTTGTCGTAAACCGTTCCTATATTGAACCATGCATTGTCAGAGAAAGGATCTTCGTCGAGAAATTGTTCGTAATACTTAATGCTTAAATCATATTTATGGGCATGATCGTAGCAAAAGCCCAAATCGTACAGTAAAGTAATGTTATCTTTGTCGAGTTCGTAAGCAGCTTGAAAGTAGGCTATAGCTGTTTCGTAGCGAAATTGCTGTTCGTACGAAACGCCTATATTGTATAAAGCCTCGTGCCTATTTTCGTCGCTTAGCGAAAGTGCTTTGTTGAATTGCTTTTGAGCATCGGAAATTTTACCCAACATATTAAATGCCAAACCTTTAAGTAAGAAAACTTCGTAATTCGACTCCTCTATTTTCTCAATTTTATTAAGAATTGAAATAGATTCGAAAGCTTTCCCTCTGTCGATTAATAGATGTGCAACTTTCATCTGAATAGATATAGAAGCAGGGTATATGCGGTTTGCATAATCGGCCGCCGATACAGCTTTGTGGAAATTATTGGTGTCGATATAAAAGTTTATAATTTCCTCAAACTCATGTACATCAAAAAAGGACTGTGTGCGTTTTTTCATCATGTCTTCGTAACGGCGAATAACCTCCATCACGTCATTTTCATCGAACAACCAGTCTCTTTCGTCTCCCATTGTTTGGTTTTAGATTGGGCGTAAAAATACTATTTATTTGAGCTATTGCAATTCATTTATCTCAATAATTACTAACTAAGGTTGTAAGTTATTAACAATAATGTGGTTGTAAGGGAAAAATTAGGCTATAGACTAGAGGCTGGAGGCTGGAGGAGCTTCATGCAACCAATAAAATCGAATATTTATGCATAAAAGCTAGTGTTTTATCTAGCTCTTCTACAGCCTACAGTATAAAGCCTACAGCCTAAAACCCTATTATTGCGGTCGCATATATGTATTCAAAAATTCCTTCTCAAGGGTTTGCATAAGTTCCTCTTTGGTAAGGTTATTAGAGAGTGAGCCATTGTCGGCAACGGCAATTTCTCCAGTTTCCTCCGAAACAATAATGGCAAATGCATCGGTATGTTCGGATATCCCCAGTGCAGCGCGGTGTCGCATGCCGTAGTTGGAAGGAACATTAGGATTATCGGACATAGGTAAAATGCATCGCGCGGCATAAATTCTGTCATCTACGATAATTACAGCTCCATCGTGTAACGGACTGTTTTTAAAAAACATAGACTCAAGTAAACGTGTAGATGTAATGGCATTAATAATTTCGCCAGTTTGCGCAAAAACTTCGAGGGTCGATTTACGCGTAATAATTATTAATGCTCCGGTATTCGATTCGGCCATGCGTTTACAAGCGTTTGCTATCGATTTAATCTTTAAGCTTCTCTTTTCCTGAAGGTTAAGCGAAAAAGCTTTGTTGAGCGATATAGTCCGCGCCAAATATCTGGTTCCTACAAAAACCAAAAATCTTCGTAGTTCTACCTGAAATACAATAATTAAGGCAATCATTCCCACCCCAATAACTTGACCTAGAATTGAACTTAACAACTCCATATTCAAGGCTTTAACAGTTAGCCACAGCAGATAAATGAGAAATATTGCTATAAAAATATTTAGTGCTACCGTTCCCCTAATTAGCATATAAAGCTGATACATAAGATATGCAACTAGCATAATATCAATTATATCGAGAAAACGAAGTGTAATAAAAAGAAGAGCCATTTTAAATTTTTGATTGTCTATTATCTATTGTCTATTGTCTTTCCCATTACTAAGTACTAAATACTCTTTACTAAGTACTAAGTACTCAATACCTCCCACCAAAGATAAAACTATTTACAAGCACTCACAATTTTAATAATGTCAACGGTCTCTTTAACATCGTGCACGCGTAAAATATTGGCGCCTTTCAACATAGCAAGTGTATTAGCCGCAATGGTTCCAGCTAAAGCATCATCGGCAGTTGATTCTAAAACGTTATAAATCATCGATTTTCGCGAAAGTCCAACAAGAATTGGTAGTTCGAAAATTCCAAATTCATCTAATCTATTCAATAGCTCGTAGTTATGTGCCAGCGATTTTCCGAAACCAAATCCTGGATCGATAATAATATCGAAAATTCCAGCTTTTTTGGCTGAGTTAATCTTTACCGCAAAATGTTGAATAATTTCTTGTATAAAATTCTTATATTCAATATTTTGCTGCATTGTTTGCGGATTGCCTTTAATATGCATCATAACATAAGCAACCCTATTTTTTGCAACTGTATCGAACATATTATCATCCATTTCGCCAGCCGAAATATCGTTTATCATTTGAACACCGAAATCCGAAATAGCCTTTTGCGCCACGGCACTCCTAAAGGTATCGACCGATATAACTGCATCGGGAAAATTCTTGCGAACAATGTTTAAAGCAGGTATCAATCGACTAAGTTCCTCATCTTCCGAAATATGATCGGCGCCTGGACGCGAAGAATATGCTCCAATATCGATAATATGAGACCCTTCGCTAATAATTTGCTGGCATCGATTAATAATTTCATTATCGGTATTTGCACGGCTTCCCTTGTAAAAGGAATCGGGCGTAATATTTACAATTCCCATTACAATGGGGGAGGAAATATCGAACAACGTTCCACCGAAATTTATAGTTTGCTTTTTTGAAAAAAAAGTATCTTTGGAAATCATTTTGCGTTTGTTTAAAATTTCGCTAGCAGGCTCAAATATACCGTAAAAACTTGTTTTTAGCGATTTTGTTTCGAGTAAATATCAACAATATAAAAATGGCATTAATAGTTATTGAAGGGTTAGATGGAGCAGGAAAATCGACTCAAGTTACACTTCTGCAAAACCATTTAAAAGATAAGGGCATACCGTTTGAATATCTGCACTTTCCGCGTACCGATGGAAATTTATATGCCGATTTAATTGCTCGTTTTCTGCGTGGCGAACTTGGCGAAATAGGTAATGTTAACCCATATTTGGTAGCACTAATATACGCTGGCGACCGCGCCAATGCAAAAACAATGCTCGAAAATTGGCTAAACCAAGGCACTACAATAATTTTAGACAGGTACGTTTATTCGAATATTGCATACCAATGCGCCAAACTCGACGATGAAACCCATAAGAATGAACTAAAAAAGTGGATTTTAAACACCGAGTTTGGGCATTTCGGACTACCAAAACCCGATTTAAATATATTTTTGGATGTGCCATTCAGTTTTACCAAACGTAAGCTTACCGAGCAACGAAACGGTGACGATCGAGATTATCTTCAGGGTCAGCGCGACATTCACGAAGAAGATCTCGATTTTCAAAACCGCGTTCGCGAAGTTTATCTAAGTTTGGAAGGCGAAGAGAGCTTCGTAAGGATTGATTGTAGTGGCGTAAACGAAACTATGCTTTCGGAAGATGAAATTTTTGATAAAGTGAAAAGAGTTTTACGTAATGAGTAATGGGTACTGAGTACTGAGTACTGTGTATATATTAAATAACCCTATTAAAAGCATGAAAAATTCACATAACAATTTAACAATTAGCTTTTTAACAGGTACTTGGGAGAATGAATTTATCGAAAACGGAAAACAATGCTCGGAAATATGCGAAATTGATGCCGACGGAAGGTATTTCGTTGACGGTGAGCATTGGTTTAATGTAGTCGATTTTAAATATAACGGCGCTAATAGCGAAATTTCGTTTATAAAAAGTGCCGTAAAACCAGGCGACGAGCGCAGTTTTTATAACGCTGTTACCATTGTTAATAGTAACTTATTAGTAAACAATACCGAAGACGATTTGGACGTAAATTCATATTCGGTAGCCTATATTCGATTGTGAATTTATAATTTATAGGATGAATTTTTTATTAATGCACTGTAAATAAAGCTCCTAATAAATATTTCGGAAAATGAATAAATTAAAAAGGCTAACCTACACATTGCTTAGTAATAGGTTAGTTAACAACTATTTAGAAAATCATCAGCAAAAAAAACTTCAAATTGGTTGTGGCGAAAACTTATTGAAAAATTGGTTAAATACCGATTTAACTTTTACTCGAAAAAAAGTTGCGTTTCTCGACGCTGGCAAGAATTATAAATTTAAAAATGAGACATTTGCATACATTTTTTCGGAACACATAATTGAACATTTAAGTTTTGAAGAGGCTGTTAATATGTTAAGTGAATGTTACCGAACACTTAAGCCTGGTGGTGTTTTAAGAATTGCTACGCCTGATTTTAATTTTTTGATGAAGTTATATACATCTCCTGAAACACCTAATCATAAAGCCTATATACAATGGGCATCTAGCCAATTCATCGGAAATATCTCATCACAAATTTCTGATCATAAACCACGTAGCGTTTTCGTGATTAATAATTTCTTTAAAGATTGGGGTCATCAGATAGTATATGATTACAACACAATAAAGATAATTATGGAACAAGCTGGATTTAAATCTGTTAAACAGTATGAGCCAGGCAAAAGCGATATTCAGGAGTTATGCAATTTGGAAAGTCATGGAAATATTATACCATCGGAATTTAATTTACTGGAAACCATGGTGTTAGAAGGAACTAAATAATAAAAACTCAAACTTATGAAACTCGTACTTATAGCCGCCCGCATATTGTTAGGGCTTGTTTTTGTTTTTTCGGGATTTGTAAAAGGCATCGATCCAATGGGTTCGGCAATAAAATTTACCGAATATTTCGAAATATTTCACATGTCGTGGCTCGAATCGGCAGCATTGGCGCTATCTATTACATTAAGTACTGCCGAATTTATTATAGGGGTGGCATTAATTATTGGCTTACGTATGCGTGTAACAGCTTGGTCTGCTTTGCTTTTTATGAGCTTTTTTACCATTCTAACACTGTATAGCGCAATAGCAAACCCAGTTAACGATTGTGGATGTTTTGGCGATGCCTTGGTAATTACCAACTGGCAAACTTTCTATAAAAACATTGTACTTATTGGGTTTGCGATATTTATTTTTTATTCGAGAAACAAATTTGTTGCCTACTCCACTCCCGCTCACGAATGGATGTTAATAACAATGTTTACGATTATAATCTGCTATATTTCAATATATTGCAATAACCATCTTCCTATTATGGATTTCAGACCATATAGCGTTGGCTCGCATATTCCTTCGAAAATGATTATTCCCGAAGGGGCTGAAACCGACAAGTACCTTACAAAACTTCTGTATGAGAAAAACGGAATTGTTAAGGAATATACAATCGACAACTACCCTGCCAACGACAGCACGTGGAAATTTAAAGACTCGAAGTCGGAACTTGTAAAAAAAGGCTATTCCCCTCCTATTCACGGGTTTAGCATTACTAGTAAAGATAATGAGGATATTACGCAAGCAGTACTTTCCGATACCAGCTACTCTTTCGTTTTTATTAGCGAGAAGGTGGAAAAGGTAGAAACCGAACTATGGTCGATAATTAATAAATACTATGAGTTTTCGGCCGACAACAATCATAAATTCTACATGTTAACAAGCTCGGTAAGCGATGCTGCAACTCAATTAAAAATGACACACCAATTAAATTTCGATTTTCATTATTCCGACCAAACAACGCTAAAGACAATTATTCGGTCTAACCCAGGCTTAATGGTACTTAAAGATGGCGTTGTACTTGGCTTATGGCACTTTAACGATTTTCCAAAGCCCGAGTATTTTAAAGGAAACATACTCTCGAAAATACTTGCCGATTACAACAAATCGATGGAATGGAAACGCATTGGGCTTCTGTTTTTAGGGTTTATTGCAATGTTAGCGGTGTTGTTTTTGAAAAGAACTTATTAGTAGTGAGTACAAAGTACTGCGTAAATAGTACTGAGTAAATAGTACTAAGAACCAAGAACATAAAGCCAAGAAGCACTTGGTTCTTGGGTTCTTGATTCTTGGTTCTTGATACTAAATACTTAATAACCAAATATCAAATAACAGTGATAGGCTTTATATTACGGAAGTTTTTATATAGTATTCTAATTTTGCTTGGGGTTATATCGTTGATATTCTTCATGTTTAATGTATTACCAGGCGATCCGGCGCGTATGATGCTGGGGCAACGTGCCGATTCGGCTTCTGTAAAAGCTATCCATCAGGATTTGGGTCTCGATAAACCAAAATGGAAACAATACCTCAAATATCTTAACGACCTATCGCCCATATCGTTGCACGAAACTGAGAAAACATCGAGTTATATTTATCTCGATTCCAAAGTTTATTCGCCATATATAAGTATCTTAAAATTAGGCACAAACAAAAGTATAGTTCTAAAAAAACCATATTTACGCCGTAGTTACCAAAGCAAGAAAAACGTATCGGCAATTATAGCCGAAACACTACCAAACACTTTGCTTCTGGCCTTTTCGGCTATAATGTTTGCTTCGCTAGTCGGAATTTTGCTTGGTATTTTTTCGGCACTTTATAAGGATACATGGTACGACCGCATTTCGATGGTTGTATCGTCGCTAGGCATGTCGCTGCCATCGTTTTTTGCGGCTATACTTTTTGGTTGGCTTTTTGCATTTGTGCTTGCCAAATACACACACCTTAACCTCACCGGAAACCTTATTGTAATGGACGATTTCGGCGAAAGAGTGCGCTACGAGTGGAAAAATCTCATATTGCCAGTTTTTACACTAGGAATAAGACCTTTAGCTGTCTTTATACAATTAACCCGAAATTCGATGCTGGATGTTCTTTCGCAAGATTACATACGCACGGCAAGAGCTAAAGGCTTATCGGAAAGAAACGTAATTGCAAAACACGCTTTAAAAAATGCGCTAAACCCAGTAATTACAGCTATTTCAGGATGGTTCGCATCTATGATGGCTGGTGTAGTTTTTGTTGAGTATATTTTTGCATGGAAAGGCCTTGGCTACGTAATTGTTGATGCATTAACCAATTACGATTTACCATTGGTATTAGGCTGTGTATTAGTAATATCCGTTATATTTATAATAATAAACTTTTTGGTAGATATTATATATTCGCTGCTCGATCCACGAGTGAGGCTGCATTAAGGGGTTTATAAATTCACCTTGATGCAAAAAACAATTATTTACTCCACAGGTAAAAAATCCTTTTTACTAATACCACAAACTGGGCATAACCAATTGTCGGGAATATCGTCAAATTGCGTTCCTGGATCTATACCACTATCGGGATCGCCTTCAAACGGGTCGTATATATACCCGCAAACTGTACACTGATATTTTTGCATAATTTCAATTTTTTATTATCGTTAGAGGCTGTAGGCTGTAGGCTGTAGAAACTTCGCTACAATTTATTTTGAACTATTCTCCTAAAGCCTAAAGTCTACAGCCTCTAGTCTACAGCCTAAATACTGCGAATGTAATACATTAATCGATAATTTGCCATACCAAAATTTTAAATAGTTAGTTAACAAATAAATACTACCTTTGCGAAATATTTACTTGTTAGAAAGTAAAAGTTTTTTTTCAGGCCGCTGGTTTAAGTAATATTCAATTAGCTAGCCATTTACGTAATTTATATAAATGTCATTCGAAAATTTAAAACTTATTGAGCCCATTCTGAGGGCATTAAAAACAGAAGGCTACACCACTCCAACTCCTATTCAGGAACAAGCAATTCCTCTAATTTTACAACGAAACGATTTACTTGGTTGTGCCCAAACTGGTACTGGAAAAACGGCTGCATTTGCCATTCCTATACTTCAAATTCTTAACGAGGAAAACAAAATAGCAAAAGGGCCTAGAAGTATTAAATCGCTTATACTTACACCAACGCGTGAGCTTGCCATACAAATTTCCGAAAGCTTTACCGCCTACGGAAAACATACTGGATTAAGGCATACAGTAGTGTTTGGAGGCGTTAGTCAGAAAAAGCAAACCGATGCTTTGCAGGCTGGTGTTGATATATTAATTGCCACGCCAGGCAGGTTGCTCGATTTGATGAATCAGAAATTCGTACACCTGCATCACGTATCGCTGTTTGTACTCGATGAGGCCGACAGAATGCTCGATATGGGCTTTATACACGACGTAAAACGTGTTATCGGTAAGCTTCCCGCCAAGCGGCAAACATTGTTTTTTTCGGCTACTATGCCTCCAGAAATATCAAAATTAGCCGATACAATCCTTACCAATCCAGTTAAAGTAGCTGTAACGCCCGTATCATCTACCGTCGATACTATCGAACAATCCGTTTTCTTTGTTGATAAGGATAATAAGCGTCATTTATTAATTCATTTATTAAAAGACACTTCCGTTGCATCGGCATTGGTTTTTACACGTACCAAACATGGTGCCGACAAGGTTGTGAAAGACTTGGTGAAAGTGGGCATTATTGCCGAAGCCATACATGGCAACAAATCGCAAAACGCGCGTCAACGGGCATTAGGTAATTTCAAAACAAAGGTTACCAGAGTGTTAGTTGCCACCGATATTGCGGCTCGGGGTATTGATGTTGATGAACTATCGCATGTAATTAACTTTGAGCTACCTAACGTGCCCGAAACCTATGTACACCGCATTGGGCGTACCGGACGAGCTGGTTTAAGTGGTGTTGCATTTTCGTTTTGCGATGCCGAAGAAAAAGAGTTTTTACGCGATATTCATAAATTGATTAACAAAACTATACCAGTAATTGATAATCACCCTTTTCCGATGGAAAACCCGCGTTTCGAACCTAAACCCGCAGCAAAAAAAGGCGGTAATGCCAGCAGAAACAATTCGCCAAAACCTACACGGCAAGGCGAAAAGAAATGGTTCGGAAAACCAACTCCTAAACGGTGGTAGTGCTTTAAAGATTGGTTAAGCTTGTTAACCTCAAAAAATGCTATATTGGTTTTTTATTTTTAAGTAATTAGTGTTTGTATTTATTGAATATATACCTAAATAGTTGACTGTTAAAACAACAAGCATGTATCATAAGCTAACAATTTCATTATTTTTGGTTTTATTCGTATCGCTATCGGCTGTATCGCAGGATACAACCAAAATTACTTGGCGCGACAGACTTTTTGGCGGCGGAGCATTCGGGTTGCAAATAGGCACAATAACCAGCATTGAAGTGTCGCCACAAGTTGGGTATCGACTTACATCGCGCTTGGCGGGAGGAATGGGCATTAAATACGAGTTTTTAAAGGATTCGCGCGAGCCTTTTCCGTATAAAACCCATATTTATGGAGGTAGCGTGTTTTCGAGTTTGGTTTTATGGAAAGACATGCTTTCGGAAGGAACATCGTTGATGGCACACATTGAGGACGAAGTTCTTAGCCTCGACAAAAAATACTTTTACGATGGAAGCAGTGGTCGCTTTGCACTAAATAGCTTTCTGGTAGGTGGTGGTATTAGGCAACGAATTGGTAGGCGCAGCTATTATAACATACTAATTTTATGGAACTTAAACCAAACAAACTTATCGCCAAATCAAAATCCAGTTTTTAAGTTAACGTTTCAATTTTAAAATTCTTTAGTTAAAGAACGTTGACCACTAGAATAAGCCATTGCAAAAGCCGTAAAATGTTAATATCTAATTATTAACACCTTACGGCTTTTTAAATTTAAATTACGCTTTCCTCAACCAAAATTACTTGCGTAGCTTGTGGTCCCCGCTTGCCTTCAGCAATCTGAAACGTAACTTCTTGTCCTTCAGTTAATGCCTTATAGCCTTCTTTTTCAATTCCAGAATAGTGTACAAATACATCGCTTCCGTCGTTGGAGCTAATAAAACCGAACCCTTTGGCGGTATCGAACCACTTAACTTTTCCTTTTTCCATTGTAGTGTTAATTTTAGGTATGTAATAGGTAATTAGCAACAAAAATCGTTTTTTAAATTCAAATAAACTAATTTTTATTACTATGATTACATATTGATATTACCAACGCTAGCATAAACAAGGTTTACAGCGCAAGTACTAACGAGAGATGATAAACAACTACAAAATTTATTAAATGCACCTAAATACCTACAATATATAAACAATAAACTAGTTGCATTATTTAGAAAGATTTTAAACAAAACATTTTGCAACCTCAAATTATTCCGTTTCCTTTGTAGTTTTAATCTTTTAAGCACTAAAATATGATAATTGACAAAAGCAGAGTGGTTTCGTTGGTTTACGAACTTAGGGTTGATGGTTCGGAAGGCGAAATTATAGAATCGTTGAACGACGCCAAACCGTTAACATTTATATATGGAACAGGTTCGTTATTGCCTAAATTTGAGGCTAATATAAACGGTTTAAAGGTGGGCGATACCTTTCGTTTCGATTTGAAATGCGAAGATGCCTACGGTTTTGCAACCGAAGATGCAGTGGTTGACGTTCCTAAATCGGTTTTTGAAGTGGAAGGCGAATTCGACGACCAACTAGTGAAGGAAGGCAACGCAATACCTATGATGGATGGCGAAGGACATAGAATTAACGGTGTTGTAGTTGCCGTTGAAGGCGATATAGTAAAAATGGATTTCAATCATCCCTTAGCTGGCGACGATCTTCATTTTTCGGGAAAAGTAGTTGAAGTGCGCGAAGCAACCGAAGAGGAATTGCAACACGGTCATATACACGGTAATGGTGGTGGCTGCGGAAGCGGTGGCGGTGGCTGCGGCTGTGGAAATGATGGTGGTAGTTGCGGAAGTGGTGGTTGCGAAAGCGATTGCGAAACAAACGAAAGTGCTTGCGGCTGCGGTCATTGAAAAAGTACTAAAACGTTGTAATGAATAAGTCATGCGATTTAGTGTCATTCCGACGTAGGTCGGAACGGCGAAGCCCTTACCGAAGGTAATCCATAAAATAAAAAATACTAGGGATTGCCTTCGGCGAGCTCGCAAACTCGGTTCCGACCTGCGTCGGAATGACAGCATACTTTTATCTTCGTGGAGGGTTTTGCAATTCAAACATTTGTACAACTTATTTAATTACAAATACTTAATTTCAAATTCATCGGCATCGATGTGTGCAGGAAATTTTTCGCGATAGGATTGCAACGAATTTAAATCGATGCTGTAATTAATTAACCCACAATTATTTAACGGCAAGTCGGCTACAACGTTTCCTTTTGGGTCGATAATTACCGAATCGCCAGCGTAGCTAATACCTAATCCGTCCGTTCCAACTCTATTTACTGCGGCTACGTAGCACAAGTTTTCAATTGCGCGGGCTTTCAGCAAGGTTAAATAGGCCTCGCGGCGAACTTCGGGCCAGTTGGCTACGTACACCAACAAGTGGTATTGGTTGTTTACGTTTCTGCTCCAAACGGGAAATCGTAAATCGTAACAAACTAAAGGCAATATACTTACATCGTTAACCTTAAAGAACATTTTTTCGTTGCCAGCCGAAAAATGAGTGTGCTCCTCTCCCATCCTAAATAAATGGCGCTTGTTGTACCAACTTATTTCGCCATACATGTTTACTGTAATTAACCTGTTGTATATCTTATTGTTATCGTTAATTGCTAATGTTCCAATAATAGTATTCTTCTTTTCTATAGCTTTGTTTACCATCCACTTAACGCCATAGCCGTCCATTGTTTGGGCAATTTTTGCAACATTCATCGAAAAGCCTGTTAAAAACATCTCGGGAAGGATAACCAAATTGGTGTCGGAAGGAACGGTATCGATAAGTTTATCAAGCATATCGATGTTTTTTGACTCATCTTCCCAAGCAGGGTTAAATTGAACAAGCGAAAGCGAAATAGTATTTTTCATTTCAATTAATAGCGAAAAGGTGAGGGTGTTTGGGAGTTGCATGTTTTACAAACTCCTTAATTCGGTTTATGTCGGCGGTTACACTGTTCGACACAAAAAACGGCATGCCTATGCCAATTATTTTCTTTTTATAGTCGAAATAACTAGGTACAACGGGCACATTTGCGCTACTGGCTATATGGTAAAAACCACTTTTCCATTCGGTTACGCGTTTTCGGGTTCCTTCGGGGGTAATTATAAGAACCATATTACTTGCCTTTGCGAATTCGGCAACCATTGTGTCGATAATAACGTTTTTTTTGTTTCGGGTAACCGGAATGCCGCCCCATTTTGTTAAAAGCCAACCCAACGGAAAGAAAAATAACTCCTTCTTTATTAGTAATTTAGGCGTCAAGCCAATAGAAAAAAGAAACAGACGACCAAGAACAAAATCCCAGTTACTTGTGTGCGGAGCTACTACTACTATCATCTTTTTTTCGACAGGTACATCGCCTACAACTTTCCAGCCGAACAATTTAAGGATATATTTGCTAAGACGCATGGTTAATGGTTATGTTACTATATAGTTTGGTAAATTTTCTAGAAATACACAGAAATACATAGAAATAGTTCTATGTATTTCTGTGTATTTCTTTATTTCACTAATAAAAAAGTAGCAGAATTAGAAACTACCTAATTATTGAAAATAGATACTCCACCTTTATTTTTTACTTGTTTTGGAATTATTTTTAAACCCTTCTCTATCCATTTTACCCCATGTTCGTACGCCTCGTAAATAGTCGATATTGCCCCGTATAGACCAATATACCGTTAGCGGATGGAAGAAGATAGGTTCCAAAATACCAGTTAACACAAGCTTAAAAACATCGCGTTTTTTCTCGTATTTATGGTAAGTCATTTCTTCGAAAAGCACCGCCCAGGTACTCATTGAAATTGCAAAAGTATAAACGAATGCTGTTAACAGTAAAAAAAACGACCAGTTAGGCTGCCCAAATATGGCTAGAAGTATAAAGTACACTAAACCAATAAATTCGATAATTGGGGCTAACCATTCGAAAAGCATCCAATATGGGTAGCTTAAAAAGCCTAAAATGCCATACTTAGGGTTGAAAAACAAAACTCGATGTTTTATAAGACTTTCAATTGTTCCGCGAGTCCAACGGTTTCGCTGGCGCCCGAGTATTTTAAGCGACGACGGAACCTCGGTCCACACCAATGGATCGGGAATATAAACTACTTCGTACTTTTCATTTTTTTCAGACATATAGCGCCGCATACGAACAACCAATTCCATATCCTCGCCAACGGTTAAAGGGCTATAACCACCGCAAGCAATAACTATTTCTTTATCGAACATTCCCAGAGCGCCCGAAATAATAAGCAATCCGTTCATTTTACCCCACGCCATTCTCGACATTAAAAAAGCACGTGTGTATTCCAACACCTGTAGGCGTGGCAGAAACTTATCGGGTATCATAATGCGCTTAATTTGACCGCCTTCTATGTCGCACGAATTGGCAATGCGTATTACTCCGCCAGCTCCAATAACCTTACGGTCAGTCTGTTCCATAAATGGCTTTACCATTTTTAATAGTGCATCGGGTTCCATTATGGAATCGACATCGATACAACATATTAGCGGATTTTTGGACGTGTTAATGCCAGCATTAAGAGCATCGGCCTTGCCTCCATTGGCTTTGTCGATTACGGTTAATCGTTTAAACGATCGGTTTTTCGATTTGTAAACGCCTCTAATACGTTCGCAAGGAATACGATAATCGAAAAAGTAATTAACCCTTTCGAGGTCGTAAGCTTCCATAATTTTTTTAAAAGTATCGTCCTTGCTACCATCGTTAACCACAATTACTTCGAAATTATTGTAGTACAGCGATAAAAGTGCTCGAATATTATCAACAATAGTTTTCTCCTCGTTATAAGCTGGCGCAATTACAGTAACTGCAGGGGTTAAAGGGGCTAATATAATGGAATTATAGTCGACATAACTATTTTTGCGCAAGTATCGCCGCAAGGCTAACGCCGACAGGAATCCCAAAACAACATAGGTTGTAAAAAGAACCACTGTTAATAGTAGAATGAAATGATTTACAATAAATTGTATTATTTCGAACACAATATCCATTAGCTTATCCTTTTATCAATTACGTGTTTAATAATAATTTGGTAGTTCTTATAATCGGAATTCATAAGTTTCTGCAAGGCAAGTTCTCCTGTTTCGCCTTGGTTATTGATAGCCATTGCGGCCTCAATTTGCAATTGAACATCGTCCTCCTTATCTAAAACCAATTTTAAAAAGTTAAGCACCGATTCGTCGGGCATTTTAGCCATAGCGCGAATAATGGCTAAGCAGTTTTCGTAAGTCTCGTTTTTATACAAACGTTTTAAGTGAGGTAAGGCGTCTTTAAGTTTCAGATTACCAATTACTTTAATAGTTAAATGCCTAATTTCGGCATCTTCGTTTACCAGCATATAAAAAAGGTTGGAGTATGCTTCGTTTTGCTTGAACACCTCGATCATACGTAATGCAAACATTACAACGCTTTTATTTTTCGATATTAGCCATCTGTCGAATTGAGGAAACGAAAGGTTATGAAACATAATAGTTTCGTAAACAGACAGTTGCTCCCATTGTGTAAATGGTTTTTCCAGATGATCGAGAAAACCAAAAGGGTCGTCGTGGTTTAGGCGCACCATAGCCATCTGGGCTTCCATACGAACTATATCGTTTCGGCTATGCAAGCATCTAATTATCTCATCGTTAGCATCTGTAATATCCATAAACGCTAATTCTCTAAATCCTTTTACTTTAACATGCCAGCGACGGCTATAAGTCTTTACTAATGAGTCATTATCGAGTTTTAACTTAAAATATAGAGTGCGTAAATTATCTTTTGCAGCTCCAGTAAGGTTAACGCTTAAGTCAATCATTTGGTCGATTAACAACCGTCGGCTAAAGGCCGAGGCGGCTATTTTAGCAATTTCCGCTGGCACACGCGTTATGCTATCTTCAGCAAAAAGGTAGTCGACTAACAGACTTTGGTATTGCTCGCGTAATTGTTGCTTCCTTTTCTCGTCGGAATCCATCCTCTCGCGATTAACCAAAATAAGTATAAGTATAATAAGCATTGATACAATGAAATACCCAATAAGGTAACTCATCGATTTAATAAGAAGATCGGGCTGATCGAAGTTGAAGTAAAAAAGCGAATTTCGGAAATTGGTACTTCGTTCGCGAATTTTTTTAAGTTGAAATTTAATGTAGCTCGAAGTGGGGTTAATGAGTGAAGCTTTCTCGTAAAACCGTTTTGCTCGCTTATAAAACCCTATACGGTAGGCTCTATCGGCTTTGTCGAGCATTATTTCGTATTCAACACCATACGATTTATAAAAATTAGAGTCCTCACTAATAGATTGTTGCGAATTAACAATTGAATCCTGATAATTTGCTTGCGCACTTACATTAATTAAGCCTTCGATAAGGATTAGAAAAAAAAGTATGTATGTAACTCTATCAATAATCATTGGTGTTATATAACAGCATATTAGGCCTAATGGCTTTTGCAAGAAATAAAAATATTGCAACGTAACACTTTATATTTTAGCTTTTTACTTTAATCAGCAATCGTTTTATACGTAACGACAATTCTTCGGGACTAAAAGGTTTTGTGATATAGTCGTCGGCACCTAGTTCAAATGCATGCAAAACAGTATCCTCGAGCCCTACACGAGTTAGCATTACAATTGGTATATTACTTTTCAATTCGCTTCGCACATACGCTATTAGCTCTAGGCCTCCAGTTAATGGCATGTGTAAATCGGTTAATAACAAATCGATGCCGCCATTTTTATTCAAAAAATCGATGGCTTGCTTTCCATCGTGGGCTATAATAGTCTCATAACCTTCGCTTTTAAGCTTATGTTCTAAAGCTTTAAGGGTCATTAAGTCGTCTTCGCAAATTAATATCTTCATAATTAATACTTTAGATGATAATTATATATTTTACAAGTTCAATAAGTAATATTTAGAAAATAAGTTCCTACAAGGCGTGATAAAATTTTAAACCGCAGCATACTGAAGTATGTGAGAACTTAGCGAAGCGTTCACGAACACCATTAAAAACAAATGGATTTGTGAGTAATTTAAAATTTTCTCAACAACGCAGTAGGAGCTTATTAAATACATATTACTAAAGGAAAATCACTTTTAAGTGCCTCAATTACATTACTGCAACCTTCTTCAAGCCTTTTAAGCAAATCGGGTATTTTTTCGGTTTTCCTTTGCGCCGTACTAATGTTTTCAATTTCAATGGCTACCTCTCTGAGGCTCTCTAATTCGAGAAACACTAAATTTGATGCAAACCTATGAGATTCAGCACCCACCGAATCCCAATCCTTTTTTTCGACCAACAACCTAATTTTTAGCAATTCTTTCGGAACATTTGCCACGAACGTTTGAAGCATATCGTTCACAAAATCAATGTCGCCACCCGAAATGCTGTGTAAATATTCCAACCGATATTGGTCTTCAATCATAGTTTTGTTCTATTTCATTCTTTATTAAAAACTACGTTACTTGCTGTTATTGTGCTTTTTAACCACAACATTTTTTTCAATAATATTATTTATTAACGGTTCGTAAAACCTCCAAAAAAAAGCTTTTTTCGACCCCGATCTTTTCAAATATAACGATTTTGCAAGCCACGGAAACCCTTTAAAATACGATGAATACTGATTTATCGATAAATCGGAAAAATCGCCCGCCAAATAGTAAAACTTATATTTGTCTAAATGTTCAATTACGGCAGGGAATTCGGTGGGAATCCCTTCTTTCTTTAGCATTTCGCTACCAGCTACCGATAAAGGCAAGTGATATTTCGAAACTACCTTGTTTACAGTGCCTGCAGAGATAATATCGAACCAAAACGAATAGTTCTGACTATCAGGTAGTTTGTATTTGTACTGACCGTATGCACTTGTAACTATCTGTGGGTATTCGGCTGTAAGATGAATTCCGTTTTGCAGAACAACAATGTTTCCTTTTTCGTGTATTAAAACAACACCCGAACCATCGAATGCCCATTTTTTAAGATATTTTTTTTCGTACAAATCAATTATTAAGCGCGGTATGCTAGTACTGGTCGATTGTAACGATTTAAAGTAGCTTCCAGTCCATCCTGTCCAATAAAAATCGAAAAGATTTTCGGTTTTATTTCGTATCAATTCCGAAGTTGGCGAGCCAAGCATATTAAATTCCGAAATAATAAGCTTGTTTTTACGTCGCATCTCGTTCAGCAACAGATAGTCGTTCTGGTTTAAACCTCCGTATATTAATGGCGAATGAAACCTATCCGCAGGCCTTCTAAACCAATCTTCATAAGAAACGCCATAAGAATCGGTGTAATACATAAAATCGAGATCGTCGGCAATTCCAAATATTTCGTATAAGCGCAAACTTTTTATATTATATGACGCATTATCCTCACCTTCAACAGGATGGAATCCATAATAATCGTTTTTATACGAATACGATTTATGAGCTTTGTTAACAATTTTATGGTAGTTTAAAAGCCAAAAAAGCGATTTATGCTCACTGTAACTATCGTTGGGAACAGTTTTATCGAGTACAAATACATTATATTCCCTATCGTTTTGAATATACCAAAATACAAAACTAGCTACAATAACAGGTATAAGTATGAAAAACAAAACCTTGAAAACATTAACTCCTTTCATGGTAATAAAAAGCTATTATAGTATAATACAGTACTTTAAAAGTAAAGATGAAAATAATTATATTAATAAGAAATTGAATCTAAAGGTAGGAATTAATTGCCAATATGATTGCTAATAATACTATTTTGCCAAACAACAAGTAAGCATTTGATAATATGTTATATACATAACAATGGTATTTAAATTACCCAACAAACTTATAGCCAATTCCTTTAATAGTTCTAATATAGTTATCGCCAATTTTTTCGCGAACTTTGCGAATATGAACATCAATGGTTCTATCGCCAACAACCACATTATCACCCCAGACCGAATCGAATATTTGGTCGCGGGTAAATACCATATCGGGTTTCGACATTAAAAGTGCTAAAAGTTCAAATTCCTTTCTTGGAAGTATAAGTTCCTCATTTCCATTTATAACAATATGTCGTTCTTTATCAATAACAAGGTTGGAATTTTTATATTGGCTTTCAATGGTAGTATTATTCTGATTATTAACATTGTATCGCTTTAAAAGTGCTTTTATCCGGCTTTGCAGCACTTTAGGCTTAATTGGTTTAGCTATATAATCGTCGGCACCAGCTTCGAAACCAGCTATTTGCGAATAATCTTCCGATCGGGCAGTTAAAAAGGCAATTATTGTGTTGTGAAGTTCAGGCATTAATCGAAGTTGTTCGCACGTTTCAACTCCATCAATTTCAGGCATCATAACATCGAGCAAAATAAGGTGTGGAGCTATTTCGAAGGCAATTTTTAATGCTTCCTTTCCTGTATTTGCTATGTGTACCTCATATCCTTCTTTTTTAAGGTTATACGATAGAAATTCTAATATATCGGGTTCATCATCGACTAGTAATAACTTGAATGAGTGCGACATAGATGTTTAGTTATTGATAAAGTAATGAGTAATGAGTACCAAGTAAATAGTAAATAGCAAATAGTACTCACTGCTAAATACTTAGTACTTAGTACTCAGTACTCAGTACTATTTATTGATGTTCCTTGCGAAGCAAATCGTTAATTGTTTTTACCGGGTTAAAGGTAATTATAGGC
>JANYAP010000018.1 GCA_025361285.1 Bacteroidales bacterium
TGGAGTGTAGGTTTTGTTGTATTTGGCGTTAATGAAAGTGCGAAAGTCTTTGGTGAAATTTTCGATTTTGTAATGTGATTCGGGTTCTGCTACGCCGAAGAAGGTACGTTCTATGCCATTTCTTAAAATGTAAAGGGGAAATAAATAACCACTGCCAAAACGACCAGCAGTATCAAGGAAGTTAAAATTTGTAATGAATTTACTGACGAACACATGTTTGAAATCGCTCACCAAAGTTTTTGATGTTAACAAACCAATATTTTTCTCTTGGAGATTCACCATTATATCTTTACGAGCTCTTTCTATTAATTTTGTATCATAATAAATATAGCGATGGTCGAATGGTCGCAACTGAAATGGTGCAATTTTATCGGACGAATAGCCATTTATTGATTGTTTAATCTTAGAAATTAACTCCACTTTTTCAAAATCAACGAATAGATTATCGTTAGATGTTACAACACCCACGTTGAATAATCTGAAAATATCTTTAACTGACACAAAGGAGCTGTATAATTTTTCCAAAAATACATTTTGTGGTTTAAATAGATTAAATTGTTTATTAATTCCTACTTCCTTCCAATCAATAGTGCTAATACTATTGATAAGACAATCATTGTATTTCACTTCGCGTTTGCCCCAAAAATCGGCATGGAAAACTTTCTTTTCAAGACCATTCTTTTTTACAAGAATTGAAATAGCCACGCCCTGCTCAATATCGAATACATTTTCGTCTTTACCGCCATCGGGTGTTTTTTCTTTCTTTTTGGTGTTTCCATGTAAATCGATAAAATACATTTGGTCGAACGTATTCATAAGGCTTTGGCGCATCCCTCGAAATGTAGGATTGTCGAGAAACGAATGGTTGGTAATAATACCAATTACGCCTTGCTCGGCATGTTCCATTTTATCTTGTGCAAAGCGGATAAACTTTACATAATCGTCCTGCAGCCATTTGGGGTTTTTCTCGCCCAGTGGTTTACCATCAACAAAATAGTAATTTTTTATTTTGTGGCTAATCCAATCACCATTATTCTTTGAACGACCAGAATAAGGCGGGTTGCCAGTAATAACAAGTATTGGTTTTTCTTTAACTTTTTGTGCTTGTTCTCCCTCTTTGCTTAACTGTGGCAACAGAAAGTTAAGCTGCGCACTTATGGGTTCGAGGGTGTTGGTGAGGAATATTTGCAGGCGTTCGTTGTTCTCGAAAGTATAACCATTTTCTTGCAAATATTGCGATATTTTGAGGTGGGCAATGGTATATGGCGCAATTAAGTATTCGAAGCCATAAAAGTTTTTGAGAATGTGGTCCTTTATAATTAATTCGCGCTTTGCTTTGCTATCGGGCGGAAGGTTTTCGAGGGTTTGTTTAATAATGTCGAGAAGAAATGTTCCTGTACCTGTTGCAAAATCTAGCACAGTAACATTGTTGCGATTTGCGAAGCCGTCAGGAATATTGAATACGTTTTTAAGAGTATCGTTAATAGCACGAGTAATAAAGTTAACAACCTGTGGCGGTGTATAGTAAACTCCTTTTGCTTTGCGTAGTTTGCTATCGTAAGCAGTAAGGAACGTTTCGTAAAAGTAGACATATGGGTCGGTCTCAAAACCCTCACCCCCGTCCCCTCTCCCAGAGGGCGAGGGGTGCTGCTTGGTAAACGATAACTGACGTTTAAGTTCTGCTAGTTCAATGTTGTTCATTATCGAAATGGTTTCGTCAATAATCCATTTCGTTTCTTTGTACTGGTCGTTATCGAGTTCGTCTAAGAAGCTAACCAACTCTCGGATTAGCTGAAACGACTTCGGTATATATTCCTTTGCATTGGCAAGGCTAATTGTTTTGGTATCGGCATTAAGCTTTGCAAGAAACAACCCATAAGTAAGCATTTGAGCAAAAGCATCGGCAAACTCCGTTAATTCGAGCTCGTGAAATACGTTTTGTTTAAAAGTTTCGTATAGCCCAAACAAACGGGCTTCGGTATGCTCAGTTTGTTGTTGTATTAACCCGTCGAGCAAAAAATCTTTAAGGTTTCTACTACGAGTAGCAAGTGCAAGGGCTAATTCTTTAGGGTTAGCAATTTGCTGCGGTGCTTGCGAAAAGAAAAACGAAATTAGTTTTTCGACTTTAGCGCACTTTTCGGTATCGAGTTTAAACTTTTTGTTTTCTAAATCACTTTGGTAGCAGAGTGTTTCACGTTGAATGATATCGCCTTTAATCCAAACAAACTCAATATAATTGGTAAGAAGTATATTTTGCGATAATTCGCGATATTTCTTTATTTGGTCGGATTTAAGAGTCTTATCGAGGTTTTCATCAATTTTCTTTGTCTCAAGATATCCTATAATTGATTGGAACATAGAAACTCGGAAATCGGGTACTCCATATTCTCCTATGCGCTTGCCTTCGTGCAAAATAGTAATGTTGAGAATATTGTTTTCTTTAATAAAATTATGAATGTAGTTCTCAAATGGGCGACGAAGTGACACTTCGGTTGCAAGTGCCAAATCCATATTATTGAGTTCTGTTAAATAGGTTTTAGTTGCTTGCATAATAAGTTGAATTTCTTTTTGCTTCAAACACTATGCGAAAATCCGGCCAAGTGTTTTTTCTTCCTTTAATGTTACAATAGCGCTGGTTATTTAATGTTTGTTTTGCTGCATTTAAAAATAATGGGAAAGAAATATCTAACCAACAGTATTTTTTAGCAAAATTTGATAAAGGAAATTTTACTCTCGGCATTAGTGCCTGAACAACAAATTTTCGGTTATCAATTTGCTCGGACTGTAAGTCCTTTATGTAGTCTTTAAAATCAATCATTTATAGCTAATTATTCCGCTAATGTAATAAAAACAGTTTTTAAAACTGTATCAAGTTTCACAAAACTATCCACTAGCTTTACATAATTTTAGAAAAATGTTGCATAATTCGCTCTATATATTCGCAAAAGCAGCTTTGCTTGAACTAGGCATTCCGGTTTCCAAATGCCGGTAATGCGCTGCTCCAAACAAAGCCGCTTAGAAAAATGTTCATCAATACAAAGAGTAGGCAAAAAAACCTACTTTGCCGGAATAATATCAATTACAACCGTACGATTATAAAAGCGTTCCTCTGGAAAGTTGTTTTCAAACGGCGATGAGTTTTTATCCTCACCAGATCCGTTCGCCTCGAATTTTACATCGTTGCGTATTAATATTCAGTACGATATGATATATTAAGTCCCCTGTCTATGCCGCATAATCGGTTTTTTTAGACAGCCGAATTCTGGTATTTAATTCCCTTTAGTTTATTGCGGTTTTACAACAGTGTTGCCATCAAGAATTACCGCAGTTTGTGCCAAGGCTCTACCGTTTATGGATGCGCCCTTTTCAAAGGTAATGCCTGTCTTCGACAATATAATTCCTTCGAAATGAGAGGTTGTCCCAAAAGTTGCCTGACCAGCAACCTGCCAGAAAATGTTCTTAGCCAAAGCGCCTCCGTTGAGGGTAATTTTCACCGCAGCACTCATATTAAGATCACCTGAAATTTGGAATATCCAGATATCCGTTGCGCTTCCCAAAAAGGTAACATCGGCTGGCATTGAAACCGAGGAAGTCCATTTATATAGGCCTGGCACAAGCGTTTTTCCGCCAATATTTCCAGTGCCGAGTTCTAAAAAATCTGGAATAGGACGCCCGGCAGCATCTGTGTATGCGGTAAGCATATTTTCAACTGCCGTTGTTAGGTTAATGCCAGTTGGAGTGGCCATATCTGCTGCATAAACATTTCCGGTTACTTGCGTAGAGGTTGCATATCCGGTTGCATTTGTTAAGGCAAATCCTGTAATATAAGATGTGGCAGCTGGACTAAGACCCAAATCTCCAGTAATTGCGGAAGTAGGATTGTTATTTATTGCTGTTTGTGCAAGTATAACGTAATTGCCAGCGGATCCTAAATTTACCTCTGCCAAATTCGATGTGTTTCCACCAGTTGTGAACTTCCAAACAGTGTTGGTCGAAAGCGCATTTCCAGCTAAGTCTTTTGCCCCTGTAGTTATAGTGGCAGTATATTCAGTGTTGGCTGCTAGGTTATTCGACGGTGTAAACACAGCTGTTGATCCAGAATAAGTTACCTTGCCAGAAACTGCCGTTGACGCTTGGTTTAAGAAAAAAGTAGACCCATTTATTGTGAGAGAATCCATAGCTTCGCTAAAGGTTAATACTACTGCCTTGTTGCGCGCAACGCCTGTTACATTGTTGAGTGGGTCGGTTGAATTTATTACGGGAAGCGTAATATCCTGTGCATCCTTAGTGGTAAAGCTTATAATATAGTTGCTAGCCAAAGCAATGCCTGCCATATCTTTAGCTCCGGTTTTAATAGTTACAGTATACATTTTATGCGACGCCAGGTTGCTTGCTGGTTTAAAAGTGGCTGTTGTACCTGTATAGCTTATTGTACCTGCAATAGTTGTAGACTCCTGTTTTACGGTAAAAGTCAAATCGTTTATGGTGCTCTGATCCATCGGTTCACTAAATGTTACAGCTATTAATTGATCAAGAGCCACTCCTGTAGCATTGTTCGCCGGATTCACTAAAGTTACCGTGGGTAGAGTTATGTCTGTAATTGCACCGGTAGTGAAGCTCCAGACATAATCTTTCTCCATAGTTGTGCCAGCGGTGTTTTTAGCCCCGTTGCCAATAGTGGCCGTATAGCCTGTGTTTGAAACCAGATTCGCCGTTGGCGTAAAGGTAATTGTTGTACCGGTGTACTCTGTCGTCCCCGAAACAGAGGCCGTTCCCTGCTTCAAAGTAAAGTTTTTAACAGTTAACGGATCCATAACCACACTGAATGCTGCTGAAATTTTACTGTTAATGGCAACATTTGTGGCCCCGTTAATCGGGCTGGTTGATGTAACCGAAGGACGTATGCCAACATTGTCATCCTTTTTATTACATCCAACTACTAAAACAATCAATAGCATTGCTATTATTGGAAATCCATTTTTTAGTTTCATATTTTGAATTTTTGAATTTTGGTGAATTATTTTCACGAAACAAAATTGAGTGTTTTGATACTCAAAAGTTTTACACAATTTTGCAAATAAGTTGCATAATTCGTTCTTTTTAAATCATTGTTAACAATCATTTTCCTGCAAACTTTATGAGCTCGGAATTAAATTTGTCCGTTTCCTCTGGAAATAGACTGTGACCGCTATTTTCGAAAGAAACAATTTGCGAATTTGCAATTCCGGCTTTCATTTGTTTAGCAAGGTCGAAAGAACATATTTTATCCTTTTTGCCGTGCATAATTAATGTTGGAATTGCAATTTTGGCAAGATCGGCTCTCAGGTCGGTATCGCGCAAAGCAATTAAACATTGAGCCATTGCATAAGAAGAAGCACTGAGATTAATTCCGTACAACCAACTGGCAATGCCTTCGTTAAGCGCAGTTTCGGTGGCTGAAAATATTTTTCCTACATTAGCTAATAGTTTCGGCCGGTCTTTATGATTCAACGGAACTTCATTACTAAAAACCATCTAACATACTGCATATAAGCGATATGTGTATTATTTTCTAAAAAATGTGGTCACTACATTATTTTAAAATTTTAACTTAATAATTTGTATATTAATTTTATATGTATTACTTTTGTGTT
>JANYAP010000076.1 GCA_025361285.1 Bacteroidales bacterium
TGGCATCCAATAGGGACAATGAAGCTGTGCAAAAAATATGCATTCATTTAAATGACTCTGAAACCGAATTTCCAGGTACTAATTTAAAATTGGTATATAAATCTGCGACATTTTAAACTACGCCAAGTCAGGAGGTCTGAAACCATAAAAATTAAAACAAAATGCCACGAATGGACGGAACAGGCCCCGAAAAACAAGGGGCAAAAACCGGACGGGGCTTAGGCCAATGCCGGAAAGTGTCAGATAACGAAGCCATCGAAAAACTTGGCAAAGGCATGGGCTTGCGCCGTAAATCGGGAGGAGGAAAAGGTCAAGGTAAACGATTAAAAAGCGGGTTAGGTAAGATATAAATTCATGTAAATGAAGAAAGTAGCAATTCCTTTGCAAAATGGCCGTTTGTGTTTGCATTTTGGCCATTGTAAACAATTTGCAATAATTGAAGTAAAAAACAATACAATTATTGGCGAAAGTATCACCACTCCATCCCCTCACGAGCATTGCTCATATCCGGGCTGGCTTGCAGAGCAGGGTGTAACTGATATTATTACCAGCGGTTTGGGACAACGCGCTATTGCTTTGTTTGAAATTTTAAACATAAACATAACAGTTGGCGCACAACTTAAAAACCCAACAGAATTAGTTACCGATTGGCTTACAGACTCTTTGATAACTGAAACTAACACTTGTAACCATTAAACGATGATAGAGCACGAATACACATTTCGCGTAATGTACCCCGATACCGACCAAATGGGTACGGTACACCATTCCAACTATCCTAAATACTACGAAACAGCCCGTTGGGAGCTTTTTCGTAGCATTGGCATCTCGTACCATGCGGTAGAAGAAGCCGGATATATGCTTCCGGTTGTAGATATGAAGTTTAAATTTCTAAAAACAACACACTACGATGCCAAACTTACGGTTAAAACCACATTGACGGCTATTAAAGGTGTGCGTTTATGGTTTACCTATAAACTGTATAACGAAGATAACGAGCTGATTAATTCGGCAGAAACCGGCTTGGCTTTCGTCCGCAAAGACAATTGGAAGCCTTGTGCAGCACCCGAATGCGTTTTAAAAGCTATTGAAAAAAACAAGAAATCTGTTTTAGAATATGCCTAATATCACACGACAAAACGCAATAGATAAAGCCCATGCTTTTTTCGACGACGGTTATGCTTGTTCTCAGTCCGTTTTACTGGCTTTTGCCAATGAGTTTAACCTCGACGAACGAACAGCCAAGCTCATATCCTCAACCTTTGGCGGCGGCATGGGACGTTTACGCCAAAAATGCGGTGCTGTAACAGGTGGCTTCATGGTGCTTGGCCTTAAATATGGTAACGCCGAACCTAAAGAAATGGAAACTAAATTGCACGCATACAAAATGGTGCGCGAATTAAATAAACAAGTTGAAGATATTTACGGAACAAGCAATTGTTTCGAACTTTTAAAAAAACACGCTACCGAAGCTGAGGTTGAGGAGCGTAAACATCACAAAATAATATGCCGTAAAATGATTGGCGATGCCGTGGGATTGGTTTATGATATGATTAACTCTTAAAATAATAGTTTCTTACAGAAATTTGTGTGTTTAATTTATCTACAATAACTAAACCTTAATAAAATGGCAAATCAGGTATGTAAAAATTTTGAAAAATGTCCAATTTACAATGGTATACTTATAACTCATAAATAAATTGAACTTTCTTCAAGAATTAAAAAAAGACATCCGCTTTATCGAAGGGCTCAAAGCTTGCATCAATTGCGGTGTTTGCACTGCTATTTGTCCGGCAGCCGCTTTTAACAATTACGACCCACGCCAAATTGCAGATACCATACAACGCGGCAACGAAGCCGAAATTGAGCAACTTCTTAAAAGCGACACCATTTGGTACTGTGGCGAATGCCTCTCGTGCAAAACACGTTGTCCGAGAGGTAACACGCCCGGTTACATCATTCAGGCACTTCGTGCCTTGTCTATCGAAACGGGCTTTTTTATCGAAAGCGAACAAGGCCGGAAGCAATTGGCAATTAAACGCACCGTTGGCGAGCATATCCTCAAATACGGCTATTGTGTTTATATCGATGAGGTCGACACCAACATGTACCCCGAACAAGGTCCCGTTTGGGATTGGCTAAAGCAAAACCGCCAACAGGTGTTGGAACGCCTCGGCACAAGCTACCAAAAAGACGAAAGCGGCACGTTGCGCCAAATTCCCGAACAATCGCTTAACGACCTTCGCCGCATTTTCGACGAAACGGGAGCTACCGAACGTTTCGAAAAATTAGAAAAGCATTCTGCTTTAAAAGCCAACGAAATGGACATGAACAAAGAGGCATATTTTAATTACTTGTATAACGGAGAACAAAAGTAATTGCAGTTAGTTAAAAACCATATTGTTTCTTTATTCCTGCTTTGGATATTCCTAACACCTTCGGTTGTTAAGGTCGGGCATCATCATACCCATTTTGTATGCACAGCCAAAACCGAAAAGCATATTCATCCTTTTCAGGGAAATTGCCCGATATGTAATTTTGAGTTTTCCGTCTATGCTATTAATAAAGCAGAGCGGCTTCCGGCAAAAGCAGAGTTTAACGACAATTATAACAAACAGCCTTACAGGGCTTATTTTTCCGATTGTTCAAAATATTCATTCCTGTTACGTGCGCCTCCGGTGTTTGCAAATTCAATATAACAATCTTATTTATTGAAACTTGTATAACATATATTTTAAACAGAATGAAAAAAATAATCATTGCGTGCGTTTTGATATTATCATGTCATATACTAAACGCCCAAAACAAAATAACAGGTAAAATAACAGGTCAGGATAGTTTGCCTTTGCCCGGAGCTACAATATTTGTTCCCGAATTAAACAAGGGTACAATGGCTGACCAAAACGGCAACTACACCCTTTTGAACTTACCAAATGGAAAGGTTAAAATTCAATACTCGTTTATTGGTTGTGGGTATGCAGCCCACCAACCCCGTCTTACGCCAATAAATTTTTATCGATAAATTGCGGGAGCAGAAATTTGAGTTGAAGATTTTTGGTGTCGTTGATATTTTTGATGACGTAGGTGATCCATTTTTGGGGGTCGATGTTGTT
>JANYAP010000112.1 GCA_025361285.1 Bacteroidales bacterium
ATTATTATTTATAGTAATATCAATTCGTCGTCCTATTTCGCCGCCTACTTTAACTTTATTTAGATCAACCTTTTTAAGTTTGTACCCTTCAGGCGATTTTGTACTATTGGTGCATGCCAAAAGCAATAAAAAGGTTGTCGATATGAAATATACAAATTTCATCCGTAAAAATTTACTTTTAAAAACCATCATATGTAATGTGTGTAAGGTTAAATATTTGCGATAATTTATTGCATTAATATTTTTGTAGTATTTAAAATAACTTGGCGATTAAGTGATGATACACTCACCACAAAACCACCAAGTCTGAAACTAATCATTAATCATTAATTCTGTTAATTTACTATAAGCTTATTTTTAATTTGATGCCCTCCAATATTTGTAGTTACAATATAAACGCCTTGTTTATTG
Source organism: Bacteroidales bacterium (assembly GCA_025361285.1). Classification (GTDB taxonomy): domain Bacteria; phylum Bacteroidota; class Bacteroidia; order Bacteroidales; family JAAUTT01; genus JAAUTT01. Next base: position 412 of record JANYAP010000112.1, read on the forward strand.
ATGTTTACATTAGTTTTCGATGTATTACTAGGCATTTCGAATAATTCAATCACTCGCCCAAACATGTCAGTAATCACAATCTCCACTATCTCTGTTTCAATCATTCCATTTACCTCTATATTTAAATTATTGCCATTGGTAGGGTTAGGATACAATTTTACAGAAGGTTCGTTATTAGAAGCGTCGTCAATTGAATGGGCAACATTAGCCGATTTTGTGCCGCCTTCGCCAAAGAAAATACCATTCACAGCGCTTATAACGCTAACACTTGTAACCTTGAATATTACATGTCCTTTAATTGACCATACATACCATACACCATCGCCTAACGATGAGCATGAACGGCTATCGAGAATTGTTGATTGGTTTGCAGCATCTACAACATTAATGTTGAATACTTTACCTTGACGTGCCCAATCCAATGTATAAAGCGATACAGTATGAGCATTTCCATCAGATATATTTACATCAATATTGAAAGTGCTGTACGATTGCCACGAAGCCGAAATTCTATCAGTTCCTGAAGCTTTTTGTAATGCACGAACATCGGTAGTTGATGATGCAAAACGCTTAATTGATGCTCCCTTAATTGTTGCTGTTGCATACGTTGGTTTACTTGTGGCATCATTTGCTATATTATAACCATCGGCACCATAAATGCCTTTCCACGTACCTTTTGTTGTAGCATCGGTTTTTATAAAAGTGGCTGATGCAGCTGCCGAAACTGAGGATACTGTAACAGCGCAAGTAGCTGTTTTATTGCCATCGACAGTTGTAACTGTGATATTAGCAGAACCTGCTGCTACACCAGTAACTACACCGCTATTATTTACAGTTGCTATACTTGAATTACTTGTGCTCCAAGTAACGTTTTGGTTAGTTGCATCTGCTGGTGCAACGGTTGCTGTTAATTGCGTAGTTGCGCCAACATTTACACTTGCAGTAGTTGGACTTACCGTAACACTGGTTACTACAGCATTTACAGTTATTGAACAAGCTGCTGTTTTATTTCCATCCGCAGTGGTAACGGTAATAGTTGCCGAACCAGCGTTAACCGCTGTAACAACACCACTCGAACTAGCAGTTGCAATATTAGTATCACTTGATGCCCAGCTAACTGATTGGTTGGTAGCATTGGAAGGTGCAACGGTAGCAGTAAGTGTAGCCGTACTGCCCTTGTTAACCGATAATGTTGATTGGTTTAAAGAAACACCAGTAACTACTACATTGGTTGTTGCGCTGTACGACGAAATATTTATGTAATCTATAACAGAAATGGCCGAAATGCCAGGACCTGTCCAGCCAATAGCCAAATTATCGCCACCACTTGCTTCTTTAATAAACGCTTCGAAATAGTATTTATTTCCGGCGGTAAGGCTAATGTTGTCCGACATTTGGTTGGACTCCCTTGTCCATTCTCTACTACTAGTCCAATCGGTTACTGTTGCAATCTTCGACTTATTGGCAGGCTGGTCGTTTGTGCTTAGCCAAAGCTCACCATTGTTGTCCGAAGAAATATACAAGTTGTAAGTTCCTGTGGTAGAAGGTATAATATATCCTCTAATGCGAACGCCATAATTATCATCAACATCTACAGGAATTTCGAGCGAAGTTAAATTGCTGGTTGAATTAGGCAAAGTAGCCCAGTTGATGGAACTAATAGTAACTCCACTAATACCAGTCCATTTTTCGGCAACCACAAATCCATCGCCCAAAGGAGAAGAAGGCACGGTAATTACGCAAGTAGCTGTTTTATTGCCATCGACAGTTGTAACTGTGATATTAGCAGAACCTGCTGCTACACCAGTAACTACACCGCTATTATTTACAGTTGCTATACTTGAATTACTTGTGCTCCAAGTAACGTTTTGATTGGTAGCATTTGACGGAGCAACTGTTGCTATTAATGATGTAGTTGCACCAACACTTACACTTGCAGTAGTTGGACTTACCAAAACACCGGTTACTGAAACAATAGTTGCACTAACTGTAACCGAACAAGTAGCAGTTTTATTGCCATCGGCAGTTGTAACAGTAATAGTTGCTGTACCTGCAGCAACACCTGTAACACCACCACTTGTACTTACAGTTGCTATACTTGAATTACTTGTGCTCCATGTAACGTTTTGATTGGTAGCATTTGACGGAGCAATTGTTGCTGTTAATGATGTAGTTGCGCCAACACCTACACTTGCAGTTGTAGGACTTACCGAAACACTGGTTACCGGAACATTTACTACAGCATTTACAGTTATTGAACAAGCTGCTGTTTTATTTCCATCCACAGTAGTAACGTTAATGGTAGCTGACCCAACAGCAACACCTGTTACTACGCCTGTTGAACTTACAGTTGCAACGCTTGCATTGCTGGTACTCCAAGTAACGTTTTGGTTAGTTGCATCGGCTGGTGCAACTGTTGCTGTTAATTGCGTAGTTGCGCCAACACTTACACTTGCAGTAGTTGGACTTATCGAAACACTTGTTACAGAAACATTGATAGCTGGTGTTGTTGATACTTCGAAATAGTCGATATTACCAATACCAGCAACGCCATTTTGCTGACTAGCAATAGCATATAGATTATGAATACCAGTAACGCTTTGGTTTAAATTCACGCTAAATTTCTGATAAGTACCCCAATCGCCCGATGCGGTATTTAAAACAATTTCACCAATTTTATTACCGTTAATACTGTCTAAGCAAAATTTAATAGCAGCAGGAACTGAGGCTGTTGGCATACCTATACCAACTGATATAGATTTATAATCTTGTCGGAAACGGACAATGTCGTATTGAGTCCAGTCACCTAAATCCCATCCACCGGTATATGAACCTCCATTATATGGGGGATTTGATGTACCGCCTACAGCTACAAAACTTTCCGATTCTATACGAAGAGTTGTTGGAGATCCTGGTGTTGCAAATTGAATATAATCGATATTACATATCCCACCATTACCGCCAACCCCAACAAAATACAAATCATGAGTACCAGTAACTGTTTGACTTAAATTACTTTTAAAGTTCTGGAAAATACTCCAACTACCAGTACCAGTAATAGTAATAGTGGCAAGTAACGCACCCGAAACTCCATCTAAACGAACTTCGATATTACCGCTCGAACCACCTGATGCAGCATTAATTAAAACTGAATTATACGAAGGTATTGAAGTAAAATTAACACCAGAAAAAGAAAACCAGCTACCATTACTTATGCCACCTACGTCGGTTGAACTCTTATAAACAGGCGAACCAGATGAAGTATTATATGTTTCGGCTTCAATTTTTAAAATATTCGATACCTGCATTACTTCTGATGTTAAGGCACAAACATCAGTTTTACCACCATCTTGGGTAGTTACGGTAATGTTGGCTGTTCCGGCAGTTTTGGCTGTAACCAATCCTGTAGCATCTACAGAGGCTACCGATGTATTGCTCGAACTCCATGAAACATTACGATTTTGCGCACATATTGGATAAATATTAGCCACAATTCGCCCTGTTTCATTCAAAAACAAATTCATAGTTTTTGGGGCTATAACAACGTTCGAAACGTTTACTGTTCCATTGGTAACCGTAATTACACAACTTGCCGTTTTACTTTGATCGACTGATGTTACTGTAATTGTAGAAGTTCCAGATGCAAGTGCCATTATATTTCCATAACTACTCACAGTTGCAACCGCAGGACTACTTGAACTCCATTTCAAATATTTATTAGATGCATTTGATGGCGAAATGGTTGCAACAAGTTGTAATGTTGAACACAATCCGATAGAAGCCGAAGATTGATTTAACGATATTCCCGAAACAGGTACATACGCTAAACCCGCACTTACAATAGGAATACCTACTGGACTACCACCTACATAAAAAGGAAGCGAATGCCCAGTACCAGCACGTGCTGGTAAACCACTTGCAGCAAGGTTTGTAGTTACTCCGCCTTTTGTTTCCTGAACAAATGTAGAGATGCTAGACCCATTATAATCAAAACAGGTTTCGCCACCAATAGCCGAAAGAGAACTTTCGTTATTAATAAATGCTGGCACAACTACAGGCACAATAGTAGAATACGCAAAGAAACCAAGAATTTCGCTTTTACCTCCATTTTTAGTTTCGGTAATTGTTTGCGATCGTTCAATTTTAACACCTAAAGCCCAAAGATTTGCACCATCATTAAGAATTTCTGAACGGTCGCCAGTTTCGGGGTTTAGTTGTCGTGCCCACACATTTCCACCATGAAATTCGAACCATGTAAATGGATTAGATACCACATCTTCTAAATACAAATCGGAACTACCGGCAAGTTTTTTTACACTCCAATTGGCACAATGCTTTACTGCAACCACTCTCGAAGATGCTTGTGTAACTGTAAAAACAGCACTGGCATAACCTCCGTTAAATCTTTCAAGTATTAATGTATCGGTACCTCCGCTATTAACTAAAAAGCCCGAGGCCAAATTTGCGCCATCAAGCTCTATGGTAGCCTCGCAGCCAATTATTCTGCGAACTGTAGAAGGAACCGTAACCGCACCTGAAATATTATATGAGCCACGTGGGAAATAAATAGTTGATTTTCCAGAATTTAAAGCATTTTGAACATCGGCCGTACTAGTGCCACCGACTTTTTGCCATTGGCTTATATCGTCCCATGTTCCAACAGGGGTTTGTTTAATAGGTAGGTTAAGCATACTCGATGGATAACCACTATTTAAACTTAACTTATCGTGCGAAGCCCACTCAGTAGTGGTAGCTCCACTTACTTGACTGTTATTGCCTGCTGTGTTGCTTATGGCACTTTGATATCCATTTGTCCAAACACTACGAGCATACATAATAGCTTCATTTTTTATGGCGACGGTGCTTGAAGCTGCTCCATAACCTGAACATTTAGCTCCAATAAGTGTAACAACACCTGTTCCTGCTAAATTATATAATGCAGGAACCGAATTAACACTAATCAAGTCTTCAATACTAACAACTTGTCCATTGTTATATAAACCATATTGAATCTGGTTTTTTAAAATTATATGCGAAAATGTTTGACTATTGATACTACCTGCACAATATATACCAATATTAAAACCTTCAATTTCAACATTTTTAACAAGAAGAGGACCATTTTCGCCTGCAAAAGCAAAATTAATCCCATATTTTCCGGTTCCATCACCCGATTTAATTTTTACATCGAATATACCTCCCTGATTATTTGCGCAAAACTGCATACCTGTAGCACCAGGGTTACCCGAACCAGTATTTATGGTTAGTTGGTGTATGGCATTTCTGAAACGCTGCGCCGGATCACCACCAGTAAATATTAAAGTTTTTTCAACCGTTGGATCGCTAAACCCACTACAATTGTCGCGAAGTTTAATAATGGTTTTGTCAATGCCTTGCCCATGCAATATGGTATTTTTATAAGCATTACCACCAGATCCAGCACCCCACGATATGGTATTAGAAATTAAATAAGTACCTTGGGGGAGGTAAATAATTGCTCCTTCGTTCGGATGATCGGCCATTGCCATATTAATAGCTGATGTAGCATCTTGTACACCAGTTTTATCAGCATTATACGGTGGCAATGTTACGTCTATGACAGCATCAGCCGGAAATGAAATGTTTTGTGCTTCTGTATATTTAGTACAGAATACAAACAGAACAATAAAAAAGAGAAAAAACGTTGATTTTTTCATAGTTAATTAAATTTAAGTTAGTTAATAATAAAATATAAACAGTTAATAATTACTTTGGAAAATCTTTATTTTTTAATTCTAAAAATATTGATTGTATTATGTAATAAGCTACATAGCATAACGAGGCTGAAATCAAACTTCATATTCAACTTTCTTTATTGATTTTAAGACTTTAATATTATTGTTCAATACTTATTTTACTATCCTTTCTATTTTATCAATTCGCACCAAAAGCATTTCAATTTCTTCAAGTGTTTTACCTTTTGTTTCAATTACATATTTCCAAATAAACCATAAACACAAAAACATGAAACCGGCGTATATGAAATAGGTTGTTCCGCTTCCAAGAAAGCTTAACTGAATAGGAAAAACGGTTGCGACCACAAAGCTGGTAAGCGAGTTTGCTGTTCCAACTATCGAAATTGCCATGCCTCTTAATCGATTTGGAAAAATTTCGGAAAACAAAGCCCACATTACAGGTCCGAGCGATATTGAAAAACCAGCTATAAAACTCAAAATGCTGATTAATACAACAATTGCATTAATATTAATTGCCTCTTTTAACAATGCTTCGGTATACTTGCCTTTTTCGGCTGCCGAAAAACCTGTCAATACATGTTTGACAGAAGATTTAAAAAATAACTCATTTTCGAATTTTTTGTTTTTTAATAACATTAACGCTTCGCATAGTTGTTTCTTCTTGTTTAACAACATTAACATATTAGGCTCATTTAAATTGAGTAAAGCTGTTTTGCCGTGCATATCGGCAACTATAGCATATTCATAACCTATATCTATTGATTTTAAATTAATTATTTGGGGATTATGAAATTTCGAATTCTTCCAAATTTCCGATTTTAGTTCGTTAGAACATATATTTTCAATTTTCGATTCATCAAGTGTATATGTAGCCTTATTGAAGGTAATTCCAGCAATTAATAGAGAAACCGCCATTAAAAAAGTACCCAAATACAACAATGGTTTTCTCCCAATTTTGTCGATAACTAGCATAGCTGCAATTGTCATTATCATAAAAACAAGCCCAATAACTGCAGCCTGCATAAATGATGCATCTCTTCCACTACCAGCCGATTCAAATATCATAGGTGCATAATATAAAATTGCATTAATGCCAGATAGTTGCTGAAACACTGCCAAACCAAAACCAATAATTAGAATAGATATCATACTTTTCGAGAAAAGTTTCTTTGCTTGGTTGCTCGTACTTTCATCGTTTATTTGATTTAATGAAACTTTGACATTTTGAAGTTCTTGCTCGGCATAGGTTTCACCGCCAATTTTTAACATTATTGCTTTAGCTTTAGCATATTGACCATTAATAATTAACCAACGCGGACTTTCGGGAATAAAAAGTATAAGAATAAAATAAACTACCGAAGGAATAGCTTCAACGCCAAGCATCCAACGCCAATTAACTGATGGATCGTCGATAGCTTTAACAATAAAATAGTTTGAAAAATAGGCGGCAGATAGTCCAATTACAATAAGTAATTGATTAAATGATACAAGCCAACCTCTTTTTTTAGCAGGAGCCAATTCGGCAATATAAACAGGTGCTACAAGAATTGCAAATCCGACAGCTACCCCTGCTAGTACTCTTCCAATTATAAAAACGATAATGTTTCCAGCAAAAGCTACAATTAACGAGCTGACAATAAATAGAAAAGCAGAAATTAGTAACGTTGGCTTTCTTCCAATTTTATCACTAATTGAACCTGCAAAAAAATTGCCGAAAATGCATCCCAAAATAAGGCATGATACAGAAAACCCAAAAAGAAAAGAACCATCTTCAAGACCAAATATTGATTTATAAAATGGAGCTGCACCAGAAATAACTGACCCATCGAAACCCAGCAAAAATCCTCCTATTGCGGCAGTAAATGCAATTAAAATTATATATAAACTATTATTCTTTAACATACATTACCTTATTTAAAACTTTTATATAATAAATACTCTCAACCAATTAATCATCAATAGACTGACTAACCAATAAATGAAACCTCCATGGAATGTCGTCGGTTACTCCTTGCGTTTGACGCATTATAAGCCCAATAGTTTTTTCATTAGGATCGGCAAAATATTGTGTATTGAAATAGCCTCCCCAACTAAAGGTGCCAGCACTTTCTTCGCCACCCTTTTCGTGCTTTTTCTTATTTACTATTTGAAATGCAAGCCCATGAAATGCTCCATTCCAAGCATCTCCCAGCTGATTAGTAAGTATGGTTTCAACGGTAGTGCGGCTAAGTATGCGTACTCCATTATATTCGCCACCATTAAGGTACATTTGCAAAAATGTTGCATAATCCTTAGCAGTACTGCACAATCCAGCTCCTCCCGAAAAGTATCTTTTTGCTCCTTTTACTGGATAATTTGGATCGTAAAAGGTTACTGGATAAGGCATCCACGAGCCATTTTCGGGCTTTTGAACGGTTACCAATCGGTTAGCTTTGTCTTCGGGCAAATAAAACCATGTATCGGTCATTCCTAGAGGGTCGAAAATGCGTTTTCTTAAGAATTTATCAAGGGACATTCCCGATAGTATTTCAATTAAATATCCAGCCACATCAATACCTTCGCCGTAGGTAAATTTTTCGCCCGGAGAATTTTGAAGTGGCATTTTGGCGAGTTTTTTAATATTATCGGCCAAAAGAATATTTTCGATAGTAAATAAATCGGTAATTCCGGCTTTAGGAAAAATCATTTTATAGCGTTCGTCGTTTGGGTCAATTAAGCCATAGCCAATGCCCGAAGTATGAGTTAGTAAATGACGAAATGTTATTTCGCTCTTTGCCGGTACAGTGGTATAAGTTGTATCTTTATATTGAAAGGTTTTTAATACTTGTGGATTAGCAAATTCGGGTATATATTTCGAAATTGGGTCGTCGAGATTGAATTTAGCCTCTTCCCACAAAATCATTAATGCTGTTGATGTTATTGCTTTTGTTTGCGATGCAATGCGAAAAATATCATTGCGTTTTAATTTTCGTCCGGCTTGGTTGTCGGCCATGCCAAATGCTTTATAGTAAACAATTTTATTGTTTCGTATTACCAAACCTACTACTCCAGGTGTTTCGTTTTTCGATATGGCCTGAACACACATCGAATCAATCAATGCTAAACGTTCGGTCGACATTCCTACACTTTCGGGAAGTGCTTCGGTAAGCATGGGTGATTTCTTTATTGACTTGGTTTGAGCACCAGATATTGAAAATGTTAATATTGCAACAGCTATAAAAAAGTATTTATGCATTTTTATAATAATTTTAATCTATCATTACTTTTGTAATCTATACACTCCATACGAAATACCAGTCATTTCGACCCAAAAATCGTTTCCTGTTTTTGAAACTTTTATACCATCGGTTGTAATAGGAATAAGGGTTTTAAACCCATTGAGATTAAATTTTGCGCTTACCGAATTACCCGATGGATTTAAGCAAATGACAAAACTTTCATTATTTGATTTTCGCTGATATATAAAAGGATATGTGTTTTCTTTTGCATAAAGAGGAATCATTTCACCACAATTGCCCATTGCCGCCGAGCTTTTGCGTAAGCTAATAAGTTTGCGAGTTAGGTTTAGTAGCGACGATGAATCATTTAGCTGCTTAATTACTGTAGGTCTGTTAATATCGCTATCTATTGGCAGATATAACTTTTGTTTATCGGCAACATCTGAAAATCCGCTATTTATAGTATTGTCCCATTGCATTGGGGTACGTGTTCCGGCTCGGTTTGCGCCTTCCCATAAGAGACTTCCTTCTTTATTAGGAAGGTTTTCAATAAACCTAAGACCAATTTCGTCGCCATAATAAATAATGGGCAAGCCAGACCAAGTTAAATAAAAAATCGTTGTTAGTTTAAGCTCCTTTCCATTTCGCGAACCACATGCTGGACGCTGAAAATCGTGGTTCGAAGTAGGGATTGAAATGTAACTAGTGTTACCAATATTACGTGTATGCTCCAAATAGTTATCTACAAATTTTGTTACCGTACCTTTACCATTTTTGTCGAAAAAGCAATTTGTAGACCTAAAAACACCTATATCATTAAAAAACAACGTTTTGTATTCCGATTTCCCGAAGTGTATTAAAAAATCGGCAATAAAACCAGCTTTACTTGACTGGGTTGGATCGCCCCATTCGGCAATTAAAATACATTCGGGGTAATCAGTTTTAATCCATTGGCAAAAAGGTTTCCAAAACGAAATTGTTCCATTGTTATCTAAATCATTTTTAACTAGCGAATTAGCCATATCTACCCGAAATCCATCAACACCCAAATCGAACCAAAATTTTATAATTTTCTTTAACTCGTCGGCATTTCTTTTAGGACCATCAGCATCCATGGGCATTTCCCACGAATTTAATGGATCGGGTTTGGCATAACCATAATTTAAAGCAGGTTGCGATTCGAAGAAGTTCTTTAAATAATTACCTTTTCTGTTGTATTTTAATCCGTTAACAAAATCTTTTGGTTTTACTTCTAACGAATTGGTCCATATATATCTATCTGTAAAAACGTTATTAGTCGATTTTGCTGATTCGATAAACCAAGGATGTTCAATTGAAGTGTGACCTGGAACTAAATCCAAAATAATTTTGATTTTAACCCTTTTTAGCTCAGATACCAATTTTTCAAAATCGCTTAAATTTCCATATCGCGGCGCAATATTGTAATAATCAGTAACATCATATCCTGCATCCTGAAAAGGCGATGGATAAATAGGGTTTAACCATACTGCGTTGACACCTAAAGCCTTTAAGTATTCAACCTTTTCAATAATCCCATTTATATCACCAATACCATCCCCATCAGAATCCTTAAAGCTTTGAGGATAAATTTGATAAATCACTGCAGTTTTTAACCAATTAGGTCCCAAATGGTTGTTGTTGGTTTGTTGGCAAAATGCTTCGAACTTAATAAAACACAAACTTAAGAATACGTATATATATAGCTTATTCATTTGATGATTTGATTGTTAAGTGAATAAATATTTAAGCATTTTTTAATCCTTGGGTTAATGCAAAGCAAGTATCTTAAATCAAAATATTCATTATTTTAAGATGAAATTTTCATTGCAACAACACACTCAAAAGTATTTATATCACAAAGAACCGTAATGGATAGAATTATCAATTGTATAGATAAATTAAACTTTAATGAGATTTTATTTCAAAAAGTTTGAATTCACCGAATGTGCCAAGAAGGAATTGATACATGCTAAAGAGTTTACCAGTAGGTTCTTTGTGATATAAATACTTTTGAGTGTGTTGTTGCAATGAAAATTTCATCTTAAAATAATGAATATTTTGATTTAAGATACTTGCTTTGCATTAACCCAAGGATTAAAAAATGC
>JANYAP010000114.1 GCA_025361285.1 Bacteroidales bacterium
GTAAATAGTAAATAGTACTAAGTACTATTTATTGATGTTCCTTGCGAAGCAAATCGTTAATTGTTTTTACCGGGTTAAAGGTAATTATAGGCACTTCAACAAAAATTGTGTTCCAAAATGCCATCGAACCATTCCATAACCCAGGCAATTCGAGAGCTTTAAGCGCTTTCCCATCTTTCGATTTGATAGAAATAAAACCCGAATCGGGATCGCGATATTGCAATAAATCAAATTTCTCTCCTCTGTAATTTTTAGTACTTATCACTAAATCAACCGGATTGAAGTGGGTTGCGCTATTAAATATTGCTTGTTGCGCAGCATCGGCTAGGTTAAACTGCGAACTTTCCAATATCTGCAACGAACTAAAACCATCGTCAGCCAACACCCAATAGGGTCCGCCGCCAGGTTCGCCTTCGTTTTTAACCATACCGCATACTCGCATCGGTCTATTTAAAATGTTAAATAATAGCTCCTTTTTATCTTGCTCAGAATGCGCATAAAAACTATCGAGAAACCTAATTCCTATCTTTGTTTCTATAAAAGAAATAATTTCGGCATTCAAATTTTCGTTGGTATCAGCTTCTAATTTTCGCAAATAATCGAACACCTGTTGTTGAGTTTTTAACAGAAGCCCAGCCAATGCCATTTTATACGTTACAGTCTCATCTTTAATACTATCAGGTACAACATTGTCAATATTCTTAATAAAAATAATATCGGCATCCAAATCGTTTAAATTTTCGAGCAAAGCACCGTGACCACCTGGGCGAAATACAAGTTCGCCGACAGCATTAATGCATGGTTGGTTGTTTTCGTCAACTGCAATAGTATCTGTAGAAGGTTTTTGAATTGAGTAAGTAACTTGATATTTTACGCCAAACTCTTCTTCGTATTCATGTTCAACTAGTTGTACTAATTCGGTGAAAAGCTTCAGATGCTCGGGCGACACCGTAAAATGTACATTAACAGTACCATTGGCATTTCTGGCGTACAACGCACCTTCAACTAAATGCTCTTCAACCGATGTTCGATTCCATTTTTCGTAGGTGTGAAATTTCAACAAACCTTTCGGCAAATTACCATAATTTAATCCTTCGCTACCAATAATATACTTTATAATTAACTGATACTGTTCGTCTTTCAAAAGAATATTAAGGTCATGCCCGTTTTCGCGAATTTTTTCTACTAAATCGGGATAAAAAGCAAACGATTGTAACTGAGTAAAAACCTGAGCAACGATCGAATCTATATCGCTTTCCGGTCCGTTTGTAAGTGTTTCAAAAAGCGATTTAAACATTCGCGAAGCAGCACCCGAGGCAGGCACAAATTTCATTACATTTTTATCACAAATAGCTGTGTTAAAATACTTTACTAATTTGTGTAAGTCGGGTTCACTTAATACTTCAATGCCATCGCCAGGTATAGCCGCTTTAACTACATTTAAAAAACAAGCTCCTTTTTTAAAAAACTCTATTTGACTTATTACCTGTTCAATAGAGATACTTCTTTGAATTATTTGTTGTTTATCTATTTTCGAAAACATCTAATGCGTTTTTGTAATTATTTTATAGCGTGAATACGGTATTAAGGAGCTATTTTAAGCCCCAAAAAGAATAAATTATTCATCTCTCCAAAGATACAATTTATTGCCACGCATTACATATCAACCTTTGCTTTTGTTAGGTTAATAAAAAAGTATCTTTTGAGGTGCAATAATTTTTCATAACTTTATGCCTTTAACAAGTGAACATTTCATATTATTTTCAAAGTTATATTATTTACCCTTAACTACATAAATAGCCATGAATGCAAGTAAAAGCTCCATAGAAATGCGTAAGTTGATAGATAAAGCAATTGAAAATCACGAAATTACGAGAAGAGAATACGACTTAATACTTCATAAGGCGTCGGAAGATAGTGTTATCGACCCTCATGAACAAGCACTTTTAAGCCAACTTAACGATATGATTGAGGATAAATCGATTAAAATGAAGCCATAACATTTATGTAATTTACTTATAATTAACAAGTTGAAATACATAAAAGAAAGTTGAAAATTTTTTATATTTCTATGTATTTTCCCGTATTACAAATACGTTAAAATTGAAAAAAATTAAGTTTACTGAACTATTAATTCAAATATTAATTAAATAATCCAAATTTTCATGAAAATTACTTTTACTTATTCTTTTATAGCTTTGTTTAGCTGCTTTATATTCGAAACCTATGGGGCAAAAACAGAAACAGTTGTACCGCAAGAAGTGCTTTATGTATGCACCGATTATACAGTAGCGGGACTATTTACTGGAGGTATTGAAGGGCCTGCTGTCGATTTAAAAGGCAACTTATACGCTGTTAATTTTTCGAATGATGGCACCATTGGAATTGTTGATGCAGATGGGGTTGCAAAAAAGTTTGCCGACTTGCCCGTAGGCAGCATTGGAAACGGTATTCGCTTCGATAAATTCGGTAATATGTACATTGCCGACTATCCAAAACACAATATCTTAATAATACCCTCTGGATCAACTACTCCTGCAGTTTATGCCAACAGTGCATCTTTTAATCAGCCAAACGATTTGGCTATTATGTCGAACGGTATTTTGTTTGCCAGCGATCCTAAGTGGGACAACGGAACTGGTAAACTTTGGCGTATAGGTAAGGATAAAGTGCCTGTTCTGTTAGCTTCAAATTTAGG
>JANYAP010000131.1 GCA_025361285.1 Bacteroidales bacterium
GGCATCCGTGGTAAAAAATTAATGTCGGTAATTTATTTGGCCACTACCGAAGTACGGGCAGCCGTAGTAACTTCTATTGCTACTACAATAGTTAGTTTCTTGCCTGTTTTTGCTATGGAAGCCTCAGAAGGTAAATTATTCCACCCCTTGGCATTTACTAAAACATTCGCCCTGCTATCGGCCTTTATTTTGGGCATTGTAGTATTGCCCACATTGGTACATATTTTTTTCAATATCCGTTTCGACACAAAGAAAATTCGCAAATATTGGAACGCCAGTCTTATAGTGGCGGGTGTTGTGTTTATTATTATTTGGCAAACATGGCCAGCTTTGGCTTTAATTGCCATAGGTATAAATAACTTGCTCGACCATCGCTGGCCAGCTATACGCAAAGAGTTTCCTAATTACATAAATATTGCCATTACGGTATTGGTAGCAGTATATTACCTGTCAATCGAGTGGTTACCTCTGGGCGCACACAACAGCGTTTTTATAAACTTCATATTTGTAACGGGTATTATTTCGGTAATCCTGTTGGCTCTCATGTCAATGGTACATTTCTACGAACCCATATTACGCTGGGGCTTGCGCAACAAATGGAAATTCCTGTTATTGCCAATCTTTACCCTGTTTTTGGGGCTAATGGTTTGGATAGGTTTCGATAATATTTTTGGCTTTGTAGCCAACGGGTTTGAAAAAATTGGCTGGAAAAACATCAGGCAAACTGCTGTTTGGCAAGCTCCAACAAAAACGTTCCCCGGAACTGGCAAAGAGTTTATGCCATCGCTCAACGAAGGTTCGTTTTTGCTTATGCCAACCAGTATGCCCCATTCGAGTATTGAAAAGAACTTACAATACATTGAAACACTTGACAAACGCCTTTCTACCATTCCTGAAGTAGAGGTTGCCGTTGGCAAGTGGGGTCGTGTAAATTCTGCCTTAGACCCCGCACCCGTGCAGATGTTTGAAAATACTATCAACTACCGTTCCGAATATATTTTGGACGATGACGGCCACCGTATGCAATTCAAAGTTGATAGAGAAGGCAATTATATCTTAATAAATGGCGCAAAGTACAATCCCGAAAAAGAAACATTCAGGGCAATCCCGGCCGATAGCCTTATTCCCGATTCCAAAGGCGAGTATTTCCGTCAGTGGCGGCCACAGATTAAAAAGCCGCTCGATATTTGGAACGAAATTGTTAAGGTTACCAACATTCCGGGCTTGACCTCTGCACCTAAGTTGCAGCCCATCGAAACCCGCTTGGTAATGCTCTCAACAGGTATGCGTGCGCCAATGGGCTTAAAAGTATATGGCCCCGATTTGGCTACCATAGAACAAGCAGGGATGCAATTTGAAAAGGCGTTGAAAGAAGTTCCTTCGGTGAAAGCGTCTGCCGTATTTTACGACCGTGCCGTGGGCGCTCCATACATCGAGATTAAACTCAATCGTGAAAACATGGCACGTTACGGAATGAGTGTGAGCGATGTGCAGGAAATATTACAGGTTGCCGTGGGTGGTATGGCTTTAAGCAGTTCTGTTGAAGGCCGTGAGCGCTTTCCTATGCGGGTACGCTACGCCCGTGAACTCCGGGACAACCCCGAAGATTTAAAACGGATACTCATTCCCGCCATGAATGGCGTTCAAATTCCTTTGGGCGAAATCGCCGATATTGATTACACACGGGGCGCACAAATGATACGAAGCGAAAACACTTTCCTTGTGGGCTATGTTATTTTCGATAAAACAGAAGGCAAAGCCGAGGTTGATGTTGTGGAAGAAGCAGCGGACATTTTAAAGAAAAAAATTGATTCGGGGGAAATTAAGCTACAACCCGGCGTTTCATACAAATTTGCCGGAAACTACGAACAACAGTTACGGGCAACCAAAAGGCTTGCAATTGTTATACCTATAAGCCTTATGATGATATTCATGTTATTGTTTTTTCAATTCAAAACAGTAACAGCCTCATTTATACATTTCTCAGGTGTTTTTGTAGCTTTTGCAGGTGGTTTCATAATGTTGTGGCTCTACGGTCAGGATTGGTTTTTAAACTTTTCAGTTGCCGGAATTAACCTGCGTGATTTGTTCCAAATGCACCCCATAAACCTGAGCGTTGCCGTGTGGGTCGGGTTTATTGCCCTGTTTGGTATTGCTACCAACGACGGGGTAATTATGGGTACTTATATTCATCAGGTTTTTGAAGAAAAGAAACCCGCCTCAGTCCACGAAGTACGTGAAGCGGTTGTTTCCGCAGGTCGCAAACGTGTACGCCCGGCCATGATGACAACCGCCGTTGCTGTTATAGCCTTGTTGCCTGTGCTTTCATCAAACGGCAAAGGTTCCGATATTATGATTCCAATGGCTATTCCCATGTTTGGCGGTATGGTTATTCAGGTAATGACTGTTTTTGTTGTTCCTTTGTTTCAGGCCATGTGGAGGGAATGGGCTGTAAGCCATGTTAAAACCAACAATGTTGAATCTTTAAACAATCACGAAAACAATGAGAACGACAATTTATAAATATATACTGCTTACGTTCTTTGCGTTTGGTGGTTATTTCGTAGCCTTTGGCCAGCAACAAACCGATTCGCTTATGCAATACCTCGAAATAGCAGCAAAGAACAACCCTTCGGTATTGCAGAAATACTACGAATATCAGGCCGCTTTACAAAAAGTGCCACAAGTGGGCAGTTTACCCGATCCTGAACTGAACGTCGGCGTATTCCTCAGCCCTATGGAACTGGTAAGCGGCAATCAGGTTGCCGATATTCGGTTAATGCAAATGTTCCCGTGGTTTGGTGTTCTAAAAAATGCAAAGGACGAAATGAGCTTAATGGCAAAAGCCAAATACGAATCGTTGCGCGATGCCAAATTACAGGTGTTTTACGAAGTTCAAAGTACTTGGTATAGTTTGTACAAAAACCAACAGGACATTCGTATTTCTGAAAAGAACATTGAAATATTGCGAACCCTCGAAAGGCTTACAATGGTAAAATTTAAAGCGGTTTCAACAGGCGGCGGCAACACTTCGCCTTCAGGCGTAAATATCTTAAATAGCAGCTCTCAAAGCAGTTCTTCCGGGGCAATTGGTTCAAATAGTATGGGCGGTAATGCAAACAGCAACCAATCAGTAAACAATAGCCAATCTTCAATGGGCAATAATCAATCATCAATGGGCGCAAGCTCCGGCGGTTCAGGTTTAGCCGATTTATACCGTATTCAAATAGAAATTGGAGAACTCGACAACAACATTGCGTTACTTAAAAGCCAACAAAACACAATCGTTGCAAGGTTCAACAGCTATTTAAACCGTCCGGTAAAAACTATGGTAATGTTGCCCGATACTTTAAAACCCGACTCTTTAGGTACATCATTGTTAGCGGTTTCCGATACCATGTTAGTCAACAATCCCATGCTGGGCATGTTGCAATACGAGGGGCAATCGTTCGATGCCCGTAAACGAATGGTTTCACGCATGGGCTATCCGATGGTGGGCATAGGTGTAAATTATTCAGTAATCAACAAAAGTGAAATGTCCACATCGAGCATGAACGGAAAAGACATGATTATGCCAATGGTTACGGTTACTTTACCTATCTATCGCAAGAAATACAAAGCCATGCAAACCGAAGCCGACCTGATGAAATCGGTCACCGAACAAGGGTATAAAGCAGCTTCAAACTCATTACAAACTGAGTATTACGAAGCTTTGCAATTATACCAGGATGCACAACGCCGTATCAAATTGTATGAAAACCAAAGCCAATTGGCCAAGAAATCGCTCGATATAATGATTAAGAGCTTTTCTGCTTCCGGCACGGGTTTAACCGATTTATTGCGTGTACGCCAGCAATTGCTCGATTATGACACAAAACAGGTCGAAGCCCTTACCGATTACAACACAGCCATTGCTTGGCTAAAACGTTTAATGGCTAAATCTCAAATTCAGTAAACTCGATAAAATTCACAATATGAAAAAGATATTTACAAACAAATACGTGCTATACAGCCTGTTTACCATAGGAGGCTTGTTCTTAGGCTGGTTATTCTTTCATACCTCGCATAAAACGGAAACTAAACAGGAACAAACCGCCGAAATCGGAAAAGCAACTATTTGGACGTGTGCCATGCACCCGCAAATACGCTTGAACGCACCGGGCAAATGCCCCATTTGTGGCATGGAGTTAATTCCGTTGGCTCAAAACAATGCACCTGTTGACGCTGATGCAATTCATCTTACAAAAGATGCAGCAGAGCTTGCCAACGTGCTTACTTCGGTTGTTTCAAAACAAAAACCCATTAAAGAAGTGCGCTTGTATGGCAAGGTTCAGGCCGATGAACGGCTGTTACAAAGTCAAGTTGCCCATATTCCCGGACGGATTGAAAAGCTATTGGTAAACTTCACAGGCGAAGGCGTGCGTAAAGGTCAAACACTGGCATTAATCTATTCGCCCGAATTGGTTACCGCACAGCAGGAATTACTTGAAACTGTGAAAACAAAGGATTCTCAACCCGAAATGTACGAGGCTTCTAAAGAAAAATTACGTCAATGGAAATTAACAGATGAGCAAATTGCAAAAATTGAAAGTTCCGCTACTGTACAAAACAATTTTGAAGTAGTATCAAATACTACCGGGATAGTTACTGCAAGGCGTGTAAACAACGGCGACCATATTGCACCGGGAACTGTTTTATACGACATTGCCGACCTTTCAAGCGTGTGGGTCATGTTCGATGCTTACGAAAGCGATTTGCCATTCTTAAACGAAGGCAATAAAATAGCCTTTACCGTTCAGGCTTTGCCTGGCACTAACTTTTCAGGCAATATTATTTTTATCGACCCTGTAATTGACCCTGTTACCCGTGTTTCAAAAGTAAGGGTAGAAATCAGCAATACTTCAGGAAAATTAAAACCCGAAATGTTTGCCACAGGTATTGTTAATGCAAATTTGGAGGAGTATAAAAACAACTTTATTATACCGCGTACAGCAGTATTATGGACCGGCAAACGCTCCATTGTGTATGTTAAACAAGCGGGTGACGAGCCTATTTTCAAGATAAGGGAAATAGGTTTGGGTCCCATGTTGGGAAATAGTTATGTGATTACCGATGGCTTATCCGAAGGAGAGGAAATTGTTACTGAAGGAGCATTTAGTGTAGATGCAGCCGCCCAATTGGAAGGCAAGCCAAGCATGATGAACACCGATGGTGGTAATGTTTCAACAAGTCACAATCATGGCGATGCTCAAAATACAGAAAGAAAAGTAGGCAATTCTGACCATTCAGCACATCAAAAGCAAACAATTTCAGAACATTCAACTCATAGTAGTAAAGAAATGACTCAACACGAAATGTTTAGTGTATCAGGCAATTGCGAGATGTGCAAAGAGCGTATAGAAAATGCTGCTAAATCGGTAAAAGGTGTAACCAGTGCTGTATGGGATTTAAAGACTAAGAAAATGCAGGTACAATTCAATTCAATGGAAACCAAAATAGAGGATGTTCATAAAGCTATTGCTAAGGCAGGCCACGATACAGAGAAGCAAAGAGCAGATAAAACAATATACGAGGCATTACCTGAATGCTGCGCTTATAGACAATAACAACCAAGTAAAACTAATATAATTTGAGTAAGGAGAAAATCGAGATTCCTGAAAATACGATCTAAGATTTCTTAATAAAAAAGAAATGTCAGATTGAGGATTTATAGTTTTTATTTGCATTATGTTGAGAAAAAATTTATACCCCTACTTCTAATTGCCTACACAATTGTGTTGGGGCATAATATTGTTCAGCACGGACATTTCGACGATTTATTTTCAACTAAACAGACCCGCGATAGTAACGATTACCACGGTTCGCATCACGATAGCGAACACTAACACAATTATCCATTTTCGCACAGTGTAACTTTACATGTATCAGTTGAAAAGCAGACTGTTTTTACTGCAAACATTTCAAAGCTTACAACAAAAAAGACACCTTCAAATAATCTTCATTGCATCCCTGTTACATACAAACCCGCTATAGTTTTCTCTTTTGCTGAAATTATATTTAGCTGTTACACACAACCACCAATAAAGGTTTATAGCACATTCATTCCCTGTCATAGAAAAACGGTTAAGCGCAGGCGATGCCAATATCTTTGAAGCCAACCGCGTTCGAAGCGAACTGACTAATGTTTGATGCAAATTTTCTATAATTGAAAGTCGAAAAGCTGTGTTCAGTTCTAAAATAACCGAACTAAATGTGGGGTAAACTGTCGGCGGTATGAAACGTAGCGAATTGCGTGGTTACGTCTTTATCTTACGATACAAAACTTGCCTGCGGGTGCTGAACATGCCTTACCAATGAAACCGCTACGTTTTATGACCGCTTATTAGCTGCTGGGAAATATTTTTTAATCGTCTGTTTATCAATAGTTTCAAGGTGGTAGAATGTATCAAAGTGGGAGGCAAGAATGGCAAGCTCTTTTGCAATTTTAGGCTTACTCACCAAATATAAAATTTAGTTCGTAAAGGCTGCGCCGTTGCGAGTCGCTTTTGTGCGAATTGCAAATGTGCTTTACATTGTGGGGTGGCTTGCTACAATCTATTTCTTGCAATTTTTATATTTTATTTCGTTCGTTGCTACTTAATTGGTTGTCTTTGCAAATTAATCAATTGTTGTTGCAAATAAATTGGTACAATAAATAAATTTTTTGTTTAAAGTTGCAAATTACTCAAAGCAATTTGCAACTTATTTTATGGTCTTTGCAACTTTACCAACACCATTTGCAACTTTATTGGTTGTCTTTGCAAGTTTGGTGATGGTCTTTTCATAAATCACGTAGTCGTTTGCAAATTATATGGCGTACTTTGTAAATTTAAGGCTGCTTACTTGCTTGTATTGGGGGCTTGTTGCTCCATATACGGATTTGATATATGTTTTTACATCGGTTGCTATATCTACAAGCCCTACATTATTTTTATACATGGTGTCGTTGCGAGCAATACGGGCATTACTTAAAGGTGTTTCGGCATTGATAACGGCAAGATTCTTGGCTTTTAAATCGGCATATAGGGCGTTTAGTGCCGTTAGCTTTAAATCTGCTTCGTTTGGGGCGTAGGCTGTAACTGACGAAAGTAGTTTGATGAATTTATCGAGGTTATCTAAACGGCTATCGTAGCTCATTTGTGAGGTTGAAATTTCAACTATCTCTTTACCTGCATCGGCAGCTAATTTCTTTTCTTCTTCGGTTTTTTTGGCGGTGGCACGGCGTCCTTGTAACTTACGAACTATGGTTTGTGCCGAGTCGGCTACTTCTTTTGTAACATCGGACGCTTTTAGGGCGTTGTTGGTACGTGTAATTAACTTATCGAATGTTTTAAATGCGGTTACTCTTGCAGTTACTGCATTTTTATATGCAGGTGTAAGAGCGCTTACTGTAGTTAAACTGGTTTTAGCTGCTGTTGATTGTGCTTGCATTGCAGCAATTTTTAGAGATGCTTTGCTTGGATTGTAAATTACACCGTATGAAGTACAGTTAATAATAAGTTTATCGAAATTAACTGAGTTACGGTTGTGTCCTTGTTCGGATGTACTTGCCATATTTTTTGATTTAAGGGTTAAATATTAGGTAAATAAAGTGCCGAAATGTACAAAATTGTTTTGAAAATCAAAAATATATGCTAATAAATTACACTTTATCTATTAATTACCTTCTACAATCTTTATTTCCTCTTCGGTTAAGTCGTAAAGCTGATAAACTAACTGGTCAATTTCGGATTCTATTGAGCTTATATCTTCATTTACATTACCACTTTTAAGTGCAAGTATTTTATCAATTTTAGTTATAAATAAATTTTGCTCTGATAAGGTAAGCTTTTTAATAGGTATGTTTTCCAAATCTGTCATTAAAATCTGTGGAAATGCTTGTTTGTTTGTAATGATAATGTTCTTTATGATGTAATCAAACAATTTAGAATGAAGTAGAGCAAGTATATATTTATTTTCAAAATCTGAGTTTTTAGACCAACAAGAATAAAGTGTACTTTCAGTTAATGCGGCTTCTTCTAAATATGCACAACAAAGATAATCACCAGTTCTCCTTATTAAAATGCGAGGTGAAACATTATGTTTTGATTTAACCTTAGTACCTCCAATAATTGTTAAAGCATCATATACAGTATATTTATAGTCTTTAATAATCCATTTAGAAATACAATTACCTAATAAAAATTTATCAGTTAAATCTATATTCCATGCATCGAAAACATTAGTTTTTCTATCCTGTACAACCATGCCTTTAAATAATTCGCAAACTTCCTTAAGAAGTAGAATATCCTTTTGTTCTTCTATTCGCCTAATTATTGACAAATCCTTTTGTTCTGGAATTATTAGTGTCTTATTCTGATTAAAATGAAAGTTTTTAGTGTTTATATTTGAATTCTTACCAAAAATGAAAATTACATTTCCTGTATTGGCCTCGTCAAAAACCATACCTTCAATTGTTGTAATATTCTCATTTACTCCATTTGAATGCATAAATGAAACACATTCAGAATAACTCCGAGTAATAAATAAACCTTCAGGAACAATAAAAGATTGAAAGCCTTTTTTATTTAAAAGTGTAATCCCTTTTTCAATAAAAAGCGGAAAAATATTTTTTGAGCTTGAATTTTTAATTGAAGAATACTCGTCAATATAAAAGTTTAGAAAATTAATGGCCACACTTTGCTTTGTCATTATAAAATATGGCGGATTACCTATTACAACATCGAAGCCAATAAAATCGCCATCGTTGTTTAAAACTTCGGGAAACTCGAAACGCCATTCGAAAGCGTTTTCGTAAATTTTACTATCTCTTATTTCCTGCATTTTATTGTTGATGGCAGCAACTTCGTTTTCGAGTTTTTTTTGTTCGTTTGCGGTTGTTTTTTCGAATGCTACGGCGTTTTTGCCGTAGGTAACTTTGGGTTCGAAGAGGAAGTTGCCAGTAAATCTATTGTATAGTTCATTTGAAAGTTTGTCGAGGCGTGTTTTTAGCGGATCGTTTCGCCGTATTTCGGAGGTAAAGTCCTGCTTTATTTTTAGGATTAATTCCTCCATGGCACGTTTCTCGTCTTTGTTTTTTGCGTTACGATATGATGCAACTGCCAAACGATAGGTTTCGATATTCCATTTGCTGCTTCGTAGCATTTTGCGAATATCGGCATCGAGGGCGTAACGACTAATAAGCGAGTTGCCGTATTTAATGTTGATGTCGATGTTAGGAAGTGTTTCTAACTGTAAATTGTCTGAACCTTGATTTATAGGATTAAATGATTTACTTGATTTTTCATCTTGTATATAATATGCATTTTTGAGGAGCTCAATCCAAAGGCGGAGGCGGCAAATTTTAACGGAGTTGGGGTTAATGTCTACGCCAAACAGGCAATTTTCGATAATAGTCTGCTTTTCGTGAAAAAGTGTTTCTTGTATGCGTTGGCTTTCCTTACTGTTAGGGTTGTACTCGTAGAGTTCGCCGTCGTCGTCGGTAACAATAAGCTCGTCGTTTTCTACAACAATTTCGTATCGGTTAAGCGATTTCCCGTTTTTGTCTTCAATTATTTTCAACTCGCTTTTAATGGCAATAATTTCGTTGAGTGCCGACACTAAAAAGTGCCCAGAACCAACGGCAGGGTCGCAAATTTTAATAGAATTTATTATGTTGTTGGCTTGTTTGCGAGTAAATTCTTTTCGCCCTATTGCCTCGTAAATATCATCGATGCTATTATATTTTTCAATCCTGTTAATCTCTGAATCCTTTAAATCAATGTTCAAACAATTGAACTTTTGCACAACGGCACGGCGAATAGTTTCACGACACATGTACATGGTAATGAATCCGGGGGTAAAAAACGAACCGTCCTTATAGCCGTTAATTTTTTCGAAGATAAGCCCAAGAACAGATGCGTTGATGAGACGTTTGTTATCTTCTTGAATTTCTTCGCTGCCCTCGCTTGCAAAATCGTAAGCATTAAGAAACTCGAAAATATATTCGATGGTTAGTAGTTCGCCGGTGCGTTTTTGAGCGCCGTTGTTTTTAATTACGGTTGATGATAGAAGAGGTAGTTTAACATCCTTTAGCTGACTTATAAACAGGCAGGCGTGTTCAATTTCGGTAGGCTCAAACAACGAACTATTAAGATAAGGCACGTTTGCAAAGGTTGTTTTTACCTCGGCGTCACGGTCGATTGGCTTACGTGCCAACACGGAAAAGAAAAGATTGTTTAGGTCGTCGAAATTCTGGGCTTTGGTTGAATTAAGAAAGGCGTACGATTTATCGCCTTTGTGGTATTTTATTAATTGTGCTTCGAGAAGTTTAAGAAATAGGATTCGATTGATCCATGTAATGGAAAGCTCCAAAGCTACGTTGAACAAACGTTCGGCGTTGGTGTCGCCAAATTGCGATGGCTTTGGCAGGCGCGATATTTTGTCGAGATTATCGAGCTGAAAAATGGCACTCTCAATAAGTGAAGCTGCGTTACGCTCGCCTTCTTTCTTGCGTTGTATGAGTTTTTTGCTACCTTCTTTGGTTTCGGTAAGCCCAATAATGTGTAACAGCTCGGTATAAAATGTTTTATCGAGGCTATTACTATCATTAGCAAACGGTAATTTTAAAAGATGCTCGGGCGAAAGGAGCTTTTGTAAGGCTATAAGGGTGTTATCGTCCTTTTTATCGGCATTGCGAAGGGGTTTATCGTAATGGCGAATATCGAAATGAGTGAAGGCGATTTCGTTTTTAATATCGTTAATGGCAGGTTCGGCAATTTGCTTGTAAAAAAAGTCGGTTGTTTTGCCCGAAAGTCGACCTTCCTCAAAATCGGTGAATTGTTTAACAAGATTTTTATTTTGCGCAAACTCTTTCTCAAACAGGTTTGCATCGAAAATAAACCACTCATAAATATTAGTTGCTACAAGGTTTTTAATTTCGAGGTTTTTGTGGGTAATGCGCTCACGCAGATAGTATAAAACAAGTTCGTGAAAGGCTTTGGCGTTAAGCCCCCCACCGGCTCCCCCAATGTGGGGGAGAGAAATCATTTCGGCTTTATTGGTTGGCTTCTTAGCTTCAATAATAACACCCACAGTGCCAGAAGCATTGGAGTTGTTGTGTATTACAAGGTCGTTACGACCTTTGGTATTAATAAAATGGTTTGCTCCGTAATATGTATCGGTAAGGAATTTAGAAACGAGGTTTTTATGAAACTCTTCGCTCTCGGCTTCGTTGATGTTATCCAACAAAGTTATCAGGTTGGTTTTGAATAACTCAATGTCGCTCCTATTTGCTTTAACTTTAAGATATGCCTTATTTAGTGCCTTACGGGGCTTTAATATGTTTAAATCCATTTACTTATATTCGTCTATTAAATTCTTGCTAAATATAAGCAGAATATCGAAATTTAGCACGGAGGGGTGCAAAATTACAGCTCTTTTGCAAGCCTTTGGGTCGAGCTTCGGCTCGTGCGGGTTTGCAAATGTGCGGTAATGTGCGGTTGGGTTTATCAAGGTAATTTTTCTTTTGCTTTCAAATCATACGATAAATAACGGTCGGAACGGTTTTTTTACCCTTGCAGCTAACAGCTCGGAATAAATGATACTATTTACCCAACAATGGCAGATTTTATACTTTCCGATACCGCTGTAAGTGCTAAATTACTAAGCAACATGCAAATAAAACAATGGGAAGCCGAAACACAGCTTGCTGCGCATAACGTGAAGCTGCATCGCTCGTTAAGCCTCCCGAAATTTGAAATTGGGTACAGGCAAGATATGAACACCGGGCAAACATTTTACGGTTTTCATGCAGGTATTACTATTCCCTACATTGAATACCCTCAATTTGCTTATAAAAGCATACAATGCAGGGCAAATTAACTATACCGATTTTTTTCGAATACGAGAATTATCAGCAAACAGCTTTGTACATCGAAGAACTATTGCAGCATATATGAATTGATGTTAAAGCTATATATCTATATCAATCTTTAGTGGCTTTTCATCTAATATAGGTAAGTGCCAAGCCACTGAGAAATATACTCAGCAGCATAATACAAAATGTACCTGTTTGAGTCAAATAAACTATGTAAGTAGCCAATATTCTTATTTTTTTCAAAATCTGAAATGTCAAAACTCGAAAAAGTATTTTTTCGAAGTACTATTAAATTTGTTGTGAAGAGGCTTTCATATATTCGTACTTTAGCAATCCATTTAGTTCAAGTATGACCACAATATATAACTTTATTATCCAGTGCTTTAATGCACTGGTAAACATTTTGGCCTTTTTAGGCAACGCTAAAGCCAAGCAATGGCGAACAGGTCGGAAAGGCATTTTCGATAAAATTGCGGCGCAATTAAAACCCAACGAAAGGCGAATATGGGTGCATGCCGCATCGCTTGGCGAATTTGAGCAAGGACGACCTTTGATTGAAATGATTCGAGTGCAATACCCTGAGTTTAAGATATTTCTTACCTTCTTTTCGCCTTCGGGCTACGAAATACGCAAAAACTACGCTGGTGCCGATTACATCTTTTACCTGCCGCTCGATACACCCGCGAATGCAGCGCAGTTTATCGATTTAATTAATCCGCAGCTTGTACTATTCATAAAATACGAGTTTTGGTATAACTATTTGTTAGAGTTGAAGAAACGAAATACTCCCGTTTACCTGTGTTCGGCTATCTTCCGCGATAATCAGGTGTTTTTTGCTTGGTATGGCGCCTGGTTTCGGAGGATGTTGACCTATTTTACCTATTTTTTCGTTCAAAACGAAAGCTCAATGCAAAAACTTCAATCGGTTGGTTTTATGAATGTTGAGGTTACTGGCGATACAAGGTTCGATCGTGTGCATGCAATTGTTGCTCAATCGCTAGAAATTGAAGCTGTTAGGTTGTTTGTTGAAAATCGCCAATGCTTGGTAGCTGGTAGCACCTGGCAACCCGATGAAGAGCTGCTTTCGAGATTTATTAACGAAACCGATTTGCCGTTGGCATACATTATTGCGCCACACGAAATAAATAGCGCTCATATTGAACGTCTTATAAATTCAATTCAAAAGAAAACGATTCGGTTTTCCGAACATAACAGCAATTTAATAACTGATTACCAAGTGCTTATTATCGACAATATTGGAATGCTCTCATCTCTATATCGATATGGAAACGTTGCTTATATTGGTGGAGGCTTCGGAAAAGGGATACACAATATCTTGGAGGCTGCTACTTTTGGGCTTCCTGTAGTGTTCGGTCCAAAATTCGAAAAGTTTCAGGAAGCTATCGACTTAATAAATGCTGGCGGAGCTTTTTCTGTTTCCAACATCGAAGATATTAATACACTACTCACGAAACTGTTTAGTAACAACAATTATCGAATTGAAGCGGGCAAAACTTCTCAAAGTTATGTAAATGAGAATGTTGGTGCAACTGGTAAAATTTTATCGAAAATCGAAAACATTTTCGAATAAAAATTGGTTGTAACCAGCTAATTACAATCAATTTTTTAAAATCTCGGCTCACGTATTGTATTACTCGGCGATAAGCAAGCCATACACAACGCTTTTTTAACCCTTCGTACTTAGACATTAAAAACAAAAGCCATGAAAATAACATACTTTAAAGATACCGACACGCTACTGGTTAACTTTAACGGCAACCAAATTACCGAAACGCGCTATTTTACTGAAGATGTGGCGGTTGAACTAGATCCAAAAGTTAACCTAGTTAGTATGACCATTGCACACGCCTCGCTGAGAGCAAATATGAGCGAGTTTTCGTTTAACCAATTCGCGCAACATAAACGCTGGCTGCAATGAATCTGTTATTCATCGTAAAAATTGCTACTTACAGCCTTAATGTTTTAGGATTCATTTTATTACCTCTAAAACTAGCTATTTCAATGAATTCGCCAGTAAACCTATAATATAATTTTGTTTGATAGTTAATTACACATCGCCTCAAATTTTTGTTTTTGTCCGAATATGTGTATAAAAAAGGATTTATAGATATTTGATTTACAACTTCCTCAAAATAAGCATCAACCTTCGCCGCTGTAGATATGCCAAATTTCGCTGAAACGTATTCAAGTATTTCATTATATTCATTGAATGCACGAGTTGAGTATCTAACAGGGTAAGGCAAAATTTAGAAATTAAATCGGTCTTTAATTTTAGATTTTACCTGGGAGTGAGTTAAATATTCCCCTCTGGCTAACTGCTCAAGCCCTTCATTAATAGCCCTTTTATCAATATCGCTAATCGTATCCCACCAATCCTTTTTTTCTTTTTGTAAACTTTCCAACTGTTCTAATACATAGTTTTCCTGTATGGCAGATATCCAGTTAATAAGATTAATTTTTCTAGTCTCTAAATTCATTGCCTTAATATTTCGAACAAATTTAATATTTTTGTGATAATAAACCGACATTGCATATTCGTCATTTTTTAGCAGAATTATCACCGTTGTAACTCCTTACTCTAACCACTTTACTCAATAAAAGTTAGATAATTTTCAATACCTCCAAATATACTATTACCCTTACAGTCAATCGATTACTTACTTAGTTGATAACTCCGAGTATTTGTTAATAAGTACAAATGCATTGGTATTGCACAAGCATTTTCGTGTTGCTATATTGCATCGAAAATAACCCTACTCAAATTAAGCTATAAACGATTAAAAAACAGTTGAAAATGGAAATTGAAGAAATTGTTGCCATGAAGACTACCGAACTAAAACCTATGGAACAAAAAAAGTACAATTACGACGAGGTTTACAAAGAAACTTTAAAGTATTTTAAAGGCGACGAACTTGCGGCAAGAGTGTGGGCAACAAAATACGCGTTAAAGGATTCGTATGGAGCTATTTACGAACTATCGCCCGACGATATGCACTGGCGTTTGGCTCGCGAAGTGGCTCGTATCGAAAAGAAATATGCTAATCCGTTATCGGAACAAGAATTGTACGATTTATTTAGCGAGTTTAAATATATTGTACCGCAGGGCAGCCCCATGACTGGCATTGGCAACAATTTTCAGGTGGCATCGCTTTCGAACTGCTTTGTTATTGGCAACGATCCGGCTGCCGATTCGTATGGTGGTATCATGAAAACCGATCAGGAGCAAGTTCAGCTTATGAAACGCCGTGGTGGTGTAGGGCACGATCTGTCGCATATTCGCCCACATGGCAGCCCCGTGCTTAATAGTGCGCTTTCGTCAACTGGCGTGGTACCTTTTATGGAGCGTTTCTCGAACTCAACACGCGAAGTAGCTCAGGACGGTCGTCGCGGTGCATTAATGCTTTCAATTTCGGTGAAACACCCCGATTCGGAGAGCTTTATAAACGCCAAACTGGAGGCCGGAAAAGTTACCGGAGCCAACGTTTCGGTTAAAATCGACAATGAGTTTATGAATGCTGTAGTTAACAACGCACCGTATCTACAACAATATCCTATCGGAAAACCTAATCCTATTTACGATAAGGAAATAAATGCTCGCCAGTTGTGGAGTAAAATTATTCACAACGCATGGAAATCGGCCGAGCCAGGTGTGCTTTTCTGGGACACCATTATAAATGAATCGGTTGCAGATTGCTACGCGCAATTTGGTTATCGCACAGTTTCAACCAACCCTTGCGGCGAGATTCCACTTTGTCCGTACGATAGTTGCAGGTTAATTGCCATAAACTTATATAGTTACGTCGAAAATCCGTTTACACCACAAGCTAAGTTTAACTTCGAGTTATTTAAAAAGCATGTAGGTTATGCACAGCGTATTATGGATGATATTATCGATTTGGAACTCGAAAAAATCGACGCCATACTCAAGAAAATTTCCGACGACCCCGAAGATGTTGAAGTAAAACGTGTTGAGCGACGTTTATGGGAAAACATACGCATTAAAGCCGAAGAGGGTCGACGTACAGGTGTTGGTATTACTGCCGAGGGCGATATGCTTGCTGCGCTTGGTTTACGTTATGGTAGCGATGTTGCAACCGATTTCTCTATTGAAGTTCATAAAACGTTAGCTATCGAAGCTTATCGCTCGTCGGTGAATATGGCAAAAGAACGTGGAGCTTTCCCAATTTACGATTCGATGTTGGAACGCAACAATCCGTTTGTAAAACGTTTGAAAAACGAAGACGAAGCGTTGTATCGCGACATGCAGAAATACGGTCGTCGTAATATAGCCTTGCTAACCATTGCGCCAACAGGTACTACCAGCTTAATGACACAAACAACGTCGGGTGTTGAACCTGTGTTTATGCCCGTGTACAAACGTCGCCGTAAAGTTAACCCTAACGACACAAACGTAACAATTAATTTTACCGACGAAGTTGGCGACACTTGGGAAGAATACAATGTGTTTCATCATAAATTTCTTACTTGGTTGGAAGTTAATGGGCATACAGCCGAAGAAGTGAAGCTTTACAATAACGATCAGATAGACGAGTTAGTTAAGAAATCGCCATATTTCAAAGCAACCTCGGCCGATGTAGATTGGATGAGCAAAGTACGCATGCAGGGCGAAATTCAAAAATGGGTCGATCATTCGATAAGTGTAACAATAAACTTACCAAGCGACGCTACCGAGCAATTAGTTGACGAACTGTATGTTACAGCCTGGAAGAGCGGTTGTAAAGGAGTAACGGTTTATCGCGAAGGCTCACGCTCTGGCGTTTTAATATCCAACAAAAAGGACGATAAAAAACCATCTCTTACCATGGGCGAACCAATAAAGCGCCCAAAAGTGCTTGATGCTGAGGTAATTCGATTTAAAAACGATAATGAAGAATGGATAGCCTTTGTAGGAATTCTGGAAGGTCGCCCTTACGAAATATTTACTGGTTTGAAGGACGAAGATATGTTGCCAGTACCGAAATCGATTTCCGTAGGCAAAATAATTAAAAACAAAGACGAAGACGGTAATACACGGTACGACTTTCAATATATCGATAAATTTGGCTATAAGAACACCCTTGGCGGCTTATCGCACATGTTTAATAAGGAATATTGGAACTATGCACGGTTAATATCGGGCGTTCTCCGATACAGCATGCCAATTGCCGACGTGGTTAACCTAGTTTCGTCGTTAACCGTTGATAGCGATACCATTAACACATGGAAAAACGGCGTAGTACGAGCCATGAAAAAATACATACCCGATGGCACCAAAGCCTCGAAAAGCAAATGTGGCGAGTGCGGCTCCGAGTCGGTAATATATCAGGAAGGTTGCCTAACATGCACTAGCTGTGGCAACTCGAAATGTGGATGATTTGGGTTGATAGTTAGTTTGGTTAGTAGTTTGAAAGGGGAGTCGTAGGATTCCCCTTTTTTCGATTACCAGATCAAAGATGTATTTAAATTAAAGCACTCGAAATGAACATCATCGACATCGTAATTATCATCTTTCTGCTTTGGGGAGCCATAAAAGGTTTTATAGATGGCTTTGTGGTGCAAAGCCTTACGCTTGTTGCTTTAGTTTTGGGTATTTGGGCGGGGGTGGAGTTTTCCGATGTTTTGGCAGCGTTTATCACCAAACATTTTTCAATACATGGGAAGCTGCTCCCAGTGTTTTCGTTTGCCATTATTTTCGTGTTAATACTTGTGTCGATGCATTTTATCTCGAAACTGATAACTCATTTTCTTGGCAAAATTATGCTCGGCACACTAAATCGTATAGGTGGTGTGTTGTTCGGTATGCTTAAAATGGCTTTTATATTAAGTGTTATTATAGTGTTATTCAATAAGTTGAATTTAGCAAAAGCGGTATTCGAATCATCTCAAGTGGCAAACTCAAAACTATACCAACCAGTTTCGAAAATTGCACCTGCCATTTTCCCTTACCTTCACTTCGAAGAAATAAAAAACGGAATTTTAGGAAAGTAAATGAATATCTACTTTTTTCTATCTTTGAGCCACTTTTTAACGCATATTACATAATTTATATGAATTTTATTGAAGAATTGCAATGGCGCGGCATGATACACGATTCGATGCCTGGCACCGAAGCACAATTAAACAAGGAAATGACTTCGGCATACGTAGGAATCGATCCTACTGCCGATTCGTTACATATAGGTCATTTAGTGAGTGTTATGATGCTTAAGCATTTTCAACTAGCTGGGCATAAACCTATTGCTCTGGTTGGTGGCGCCACTGGCATGATTGGCGATCCTTCAGGTAAATCGCAGGAGCGTAATTTGTTGGACGAACCTACGTTACGGCATAATCAGGAATGCCTAAAAAACCAACTTAAAAGGTTTTTAGATTTCGAAACAAAAGCACCTAATGTTGCCGAATTGGTGAATAATTACGACTGGATGAAGGATTTCTCCTTTCTGGCATTTATTCGCGATGTAGGTAAGCATATAACTGTTAACTACATGATGGCCAAGGAGTCGGTAAAAAAACGCATTTCAGCCGAGTCGGGCGAAGGAATGTCGTTTACCGAATTTACTTACCAACTAGTTCAAGGATACGACTTTCTGCATTTGTACCGTACACACAACTGTCGCCTACAAATGGGTGGAAGCGACCAATGGGGTAATATTACTACTGGCACCGAACTTATTCGTCGCATAGAGGGAGGCGATGCGTTTGCGTTAACTTGTCCATTAATTAAGAAGGCCGATGGAGCTAAATTCGGGAAAACCGAAAAAGGCAACGTATGGCTCGATCCGGCAAAAACATCGCCATACCAGTTTTATCAGTTTTGGCTTAATGCTTCCGACGAAGATTCGGAAAAATGGATTAAGATATTCACACTTCTTACAAAAGATAAAATAGATGAGTTAATTACGCTGCAAAAAGTAGCACCTCCCCAACGAGCACTTCAGAAGAAATTAGCCGAAGAAGTTACTTGCCTAGTTCATAGCCGTGCCGATTACGATTTTGCAGTGCAAGCTTCGGAAATACTTTTTGGCAACGGCGCCACCGAAGTACTTAAAAACTTAAGCGAAAATCAATTACTTCAGGTTATGGAAGGCGTTCCTTCGTCGGAATACTCCAAAACTATAATCAACGAAGGTATTGATATTGTTACCTTTCTTGCCGAAACTTCCATTTTGCCTAGCAAAGGCGAAGCACGTAAAATGGTGCAAAGCGGCGGAATAAGCATTAATAAAACTAAGGTTGAAGGTGTTGACTATAAATTAGATATGCGTAGCCTTTTAAACAATAAATATATACTAATACAAAAAGGGAAGAAAAATTACTATCTGGTTCATATAGTGTAATCTAATTTTGGTTCGGTGGTGTTTTGTGGTTAATAAAAGTTAATAATACATATATAACCTAAATATATTCAATGTGTTACGATATAGTATAGTTAAATTGGAGAATTTGCAGCTTTTATTAACTAGTATGGCCGAAAGTCGAATATCTACTAACCTATACTTATCTGAAATGGCATCTCAAAAAAAAGAATTAACAATTAATTCTTAGAAGGGCTTTAAAATAGGCAAATGCTCTTCCAAAAAACCAAATTTGAAACCGCTGTTTCATTTTCTTTTTTATCTTTGAGTCTGCTCCGAAAAGTCAGTTTGGTGTCATTCCGGCGTAGGCCGGAATCTATAATGTTCTATTATTTAACGGATTACGACCTTAGTCGGAATGACACATCATCTCAAAAGTACTCATCGGAGTAGACTCAACTTTGTAATAAAGATTAACTTTTTATAAGTTACCAAGTGTTTTTGCGACTGATATTCAATATGTTTACCACTACATAAACATTCATTCAAACCTAAAATAATTATTATGGAACTATCTCGAATGAACCGCCGTTCGTTTCTATCCACTACAGGTACAGTAGCCGCTGGAACTTTATTAACGTCAATGAGTCCAGTTTTTGGGTCGTCAATAGCACAAACTAAAAATCGACTTGCCATGGTTGGTACAGGAAGTCGTGGAACAGGTTTTTGGGGTAAAACAATTCAAGACAACTATAACGATGTTGTTGAATTTGTTGGCCTTTGCGATATTAATATTGGTCGCGTTGAATTGGCAAAAAAATCTATGGGAGTAAACTGCCCAACATTTACCAATTTCGACGAAATGTTGTTGCAAACCAAGCCCAACTTGGTAATTGTTACAACAGTTGATTCTACACACCATACTTTTATTATTAAAGCCCTCGAATTTGGTTGCGATGTGCTTACCGAAAAACCAATAACTACCGATGAGATTAAATGTAAAGCTATACTAGATGCCGAACGTAAATCGGGCAAAAAAGTAATTGTTGGCTTCAACTATCGACATGCAACACACTTTACCGTTATAAAAGAATTGTTAGCAAAGAACCAAGTTGGAAAAATAACTTCGGTCGATTTTCACTGGTATTTAAACACATTTCACGGTGCCGATTATTTTAGACGTTGGCACGGCGAAATGAATAAAAGTGGTTCCCTTCTGGTTCACAAAGCCACGCATCATTTCGATTTGCTTAACTGGTGGATAGATAGCGACCCCATTGAGGTTTTCGCTTATGGTTCGCTCGAACATTATGGAAAAAACAATGCCTTTCGAGGAGAAAATTGTCGTAAATGTTCCTTTATAGACAAGTGTAAATTCTACTTCGATATTACCAAAGACCCCAGAATGATGGAATTATACGTTGATAACGAAAAATACGATGGCTATATTCGCGACAACTGCTTGTGGCGTGAAAACATTGATATATTCGACAAAATGGCTGTTCAAATTAAATACGCCAACAATGTACAGGTAAGTTACTCACTTACAACATATTCGCCATTCGAAGGACTTACAATTGCCTTTAACGGAATGAACGGAAGACTAGATACTTGGCAAGATTTGCCATGGCGAAGCAAAGAAATGCTAGATCAGGCCGAAAAACACGCTAAAGAAATGAGCCAGACTAAAAATGAGGAGTCAGGCGAATTCAATGAAATTATGGTGTCCGACAATTTTGGAGCAACCAAATTAGTAAAAGTTCCGCTGGTTACAACTGGTCATGGTGGAGGCGATGCGCGTTTACAGGACAGAATTTTTCGAAATCCTCAAGCCCCCGATCTTCTCAATCACATGGCTGGCACACGTGATGGAGCTATGTCTACACTCATAGGAATAGCGGCTCGAAAATCAATTCTCGAAGGTAGGGTAGTAAAAATTGAGGAACTTACGGATATCAAACCACATCCTAATAGAGGAAGATAAAACTGAAAATGCTCATTTCCCTAATGGTGTGCATAATTACGCTTTCGAAAAAAGAGTTCCCGTGTATTCCTTTCTGGCAATGCATTTTGGATTAATGTAGCCTACTAACACCGCAATTACTTGAAACCTACTAAGATAGAACCGAGTTTACGATTTCCTGCGTTGTAAAAACACATCACAAACTTTTAAATGCAAACTATTAATATAAATACTTAAATATGAAACAAATGAAACTATTTTCGATTGCAGCACTTTGTCTGATTACGGTTGTTTTTGTTCAATCGTGTAAAAATAATAACAATGCCGAAAGTATTATTGTGTTAGAAAAAGGCTGGAAGTTTCAAACTGGCGATGATAATAAATGGTCCGATCCGACTTTTAACGATTCCAGATGGCATAATATTTTAATCGACCGTTATTACGAACTTCAAGGGTGGCCCGAATATAACGGCATTTCGTGGTATCGTAAAAAATTCTTTTTGCCATCGTCGATGAAAGAAGCCGCTTACATGAAGGACAGTGTTCAAATATTTCTAGGAATGATTGACGACCTTGACCTCGCATATTTAAACGGCAAACCAATAGGCATGGACGGCAAGAATGTACCCGAAAATTTTGACACCACAGGCTTTAGTAAATACCGGCCCTCGCTTTACGATACATACCGTAAGTATATGCTTGCAGTTAACGACCCTCGATTGCGATGGGATGCCGAAAATGTAATTGCAGTTAAGGTTTACGACCCACATTATGCTGGTGGGTTTTGGGGGCCAATGCTGCCTTCTATAAGCATGATCGATTTGCGCGACATGCTCAAGTTCGATATCAAAAGCTCTCCATTTAAGGTAGTTAACGATTCGCTAACGAAAGTATTTTCGATAAAAAACATTACATCCAAAAGCGATTTCTCGGGAAAACTTTCAGTTAAGATTCTAACCATTGAAAATGGTGAAGTAGTTTACGCCACAACCAAAAATATAGACCTAAAGGCTGGCAATAACGTTGAGATGCCGTTTAGCTATAAAACCGATGTAAGTAAGCCATGCACTGCAATTTACACGTTTATCGACAACTCAACAACTCGTACTCATAAAGTTTCGCAGGAAGTGCCGTTCATTTTAACGCCTAAACCTGCCCAAACGCCACGAATTACTGGAGCAAAAGTGTATGGAGCGCGCCTAGGGAATCAATTTATTTATCGAGTAACTGCTACAGGAGCTAAACCTATGTCTTTTACTGCCAAAGACTTGCCCGATGGTTTAACACTCGAAACATCCACAGGTGTTATGTCGGGAAGTGTTAAAAATGCAGGCGAATACAAAACCATCCTTACCGTTAAAAACGAAAAAGGTGAAATGTCGCGAGAATTTAAAATAATAATTGGCAATACAATTGCGCTAACACCACCAATGGGCTGGAATAGCTGGAATTGCTGGGGTTTAAGCGTTGACGACTCGAAAGTGCGCCAAGCAATTGATTATATGGTTAGTGCTGGCTTAGCCGACCACGGATGGAGCTATATAAACATCGATGATGGATGGGAAGCTGCATCGCGTAAAGCTGATGGAAGTTTGGTTCCCAATGAAAAATTTCCCGATATGAAAAACCTGTCGGACTATTTGCATAGTAAAGGGTTTAAGTTTGGCATTTACTCTTCGCCTGGTCCTAAAACTTGCGGAGGCTATTTAGGATCGTACCAGCACGAATTACAAGATGCACAATCGTGGGCCTCGTGGGGCGTCGATTATATTAAATACGATTGGTGCTCGTACGACGAAATTGCAGGCAAAGACAACAGTTTACCTATGTTGAAAAAACCTTATGATGTTCTTCGAAAATCGCTTGATAAAGTAAACCGCGACATTTTGTACAGTTTCTGCCAATACGGCAAAGGAAACGTTTGGGAATGGGGCGGCGAACTTGGCGGCAATTGCTGGAGAACAACCGGAGATATTTTCGACAATTGGGCAAGTATGACAGGCATTGGGTTCAACCAGGCACCTAGTTCGCCTTATGCCAAACCAGGCAATTGGAACGACCCCGATATGATGATTTTAGGTTGGGTTGGCTGGGGACCATCGCTACATCCTACTAATTTAACCATTAACGAACAATACACTCACGTAAGTTTATGGTGTTTATTGGCAGCGCCTTTGCTGTTGGGTAACGATTTAAGTCGGTTAGACGACTTTACCATTGGATTGTTAACCAACGAAGACGTTCTTGAAATAGATCAGGATGCACTTGGCAAACAAGCAGTTCCGATATATAAACAGGGCGAAATACAAATCTGGGCAAAAGATCTCGAAGATGGTTCGAAAGCTGTTGGGCTTTTTAACTTAAGCAGAACAACTAAGAAAATTACACTTAATTGGACCGATCTTAAAGTAGAAGGGAAACAAATATTAAGAGATCTTTGGCGACAAAAAGACCTTGGCGAATTTGAAGGTAAATTTGAAGCAGAAGTTTTTACACATGGGGTTGTTTTTGTGAAACTTAAAGCGAAATAAAAGCCACCGCTAATTAGTGTCCATACATAATGTTGATAATTTGCGTAATTAATCCTGACAGGTTTTAGGTAATAAATAGATTACCTGATAATTACAAACTTTCGAGGTTTTATTGAATACAAAACCTGTCAGGATTTTTCACATTACGGATGCGCTCTTATTATTAAATAAATTGTTGTACTTTTGAAGTGCTTAATAACAATATTTTCTAAACCATTAGATATGAATGTTATGCGAAATAATTAACGAACCATGATATTATCTCGCTCCTTCAATAGTTTTTGCCGAAAACTGGTTCAATTTAGAGGTATCAGAAAAGCCTAACTTTTTGGCAATTATTAGATTATCGGCTGCTTCCTTTGTTTTATTTCTTTTTTCGAGTAGCAACGCTTTAAAATAGTAACAATCGGGGTTTTTAGGTTCGGCCACCTGATAAACATTTATGCATTTTTCGGCTGTTGTGTAGTCGCCCGCATTAATGGCACGAGCTGTGTACGAATAACATACAATTCCTAAAAAGCCCTTTACGCGGCTATACATTTGCCGGCTTAGCGAATCCTTTTCGTTAGCTATTTTGCTGTGTAATGCATTAATTTCGTTAGTCCACCAGTTAACATTCTGCACTGTAAAGTTTTGCATGTAAGCATCGCGCAATTTCATTTCGGTAAACTTAACACCTTCTGCTTTACGCATTTCGGCTTCGTATTGATCCATCTTTTGAATTATTTCGAGCTTTTTACGTAACTTTTTAACATTGTACAAACCATCGAGCTTTGTAATGCCATTATTACACTCGTTGAAAGCCAAAACAAACTGATTTGCTGATAGTAACCTTTCAGTATTCGAAATAATATCATCGTGAATTTGCTTTAAAAATGGCTTATCTTTTTCAATAAGTTTATCGCGCATAGCGTTTAGATTAAACCACGCAAATGCCTCATTAATAAACGATATTGGAGGCCAAGAGTGTCCTCCATCAAATGCTGTAACTAAATGTCGCCAATCGGTTTGGTTGAGTTGCTTCGAAATTGCCGAAACCTCGTCGTAATTAAAATCGTGCTTGCCAGCAGTAGCGTAAATTTCGAACTTTCGCGAAAGCGATAATGGATCGAACTTTGGCAAACCAGCGCTACAGGTAATTATTCCTCTAATCTGCGAATTAGCCAATGCAAGCTGTGAAGCCACTCGCCCACCACCCGAAAAACCTACTGCATAAACTCTATTTTGGTCAATGGCAAAGCGTTTCAGAACGTCGGTAAACAGTGCATTGGCAATATCGGAGGAATTTGTAATTCCATTTTTAGAGTTATTCGAACCCACAAGTATATAGCCGTAGCGTTCGGCTGCTTCTTTACATTGGTCAACAGCAAAAAGGCCTCCTCCGTGCGGATCGAACAAAAATGCAACTGGCCATTTAACTTTATCGTTGAAACCAGTTGGAAGATATAATTCGTATGATTGAGTTGGGTCGTCTAATTCAATTACGTGATTTATAGTATTAAATTTCAATGGTTTAATTACCGAAGTAACATTGTCGCCATTGCATGAAGCAAAAATAAAGGCAATAATTGGCACAAATAAAATGTACGCGGCACAAAAACGAGTATATCGATTTATTATCATGTATTTACAGTATAAAGATAGGTTTTGGAAAATTACAATTTTTTTCATCGAATTGTATAAATAAAAAAAGCCTCGCGGAATTTCCTTGAGGCTCTTGAATTTATATATGGATTGAATGTACTAATATTGATGCTGTATTGTAAGCTGTGTGTCGTTCCATAGTGTAGGATAATCGTCGCTAAACTTCTTTAACACAGCCGAAATAATAGTTTCGCGCATAAACTTCGATTTATTATCGACGCGATACTTTTTACAATATACTTCGATAGCCGATATTTCCTTGTTGTTAAACAAAATATTTTTACTATTAATACGTTTAAGATCAGGCTCTTTATGGTATTTGCGTTTTTCCACAGCTAAGTATTTTTAATTCTTAAATTGCTGATGCTAAGATGGGGCATTTGTTCGAAATAACACATATACCTATGTAATAAGTTATTAAAAACTTATTAACAATTACAACCTGCTTTTGCCGTAAACAATGGCTCGCAACTATGTTTCACTGAAATCAGTTAGCTTCGAATAAGTTTGGGATAAATTTCCCTGCCTAGGGGATTTTAATTCCCTGCCTAGGGGATTTTATTTCCCTGCTTAGCTAGGTTCTTGGTTCTTAGCTCTTGCCTTCTATCAAATGATCAAATAAGGCAATTTTAAAACCCTCGTTGCCGTTTAGCCTCAAACACCAGTATTGCTGCCGACGTAGAAACGTTTAGCGAATCGACTTTCCCCGACATGGGAATTTTAATTTGAACATAGGCCTCGGTTAACCACTTATCGCTTAATCCGTTGGCTTCGGCACCCATTACAATGGCACTTGCACCTGTAAAATTGGTTTGGTGGTAAAACGTTGAAGCTGTAAGGGCTGCAGCGTAAGTGGTTACCTTCCTTTCTCGAAGAAACTCAATAGCTTCGGGGGTTGAACAAGCAACAACCTGCTGCGAGAAAATACACCCCAAGCTCGACCTGATAACGTTTGGGTTAAAAATATCGGTTTGCTGATCGCATACAATAATGGCATCGAGGGCTGCAGCATCGGCGGTTCGGAGCAATGCTCCCAAATTGCCCGGTTTTTCAACCGATTCGAGTACAAGAATAAGCGGATTTTCCGATAGTTTCAAGTTGTTGAGCCCAATGTATCTGGGTTCGAACAACGCCAACAATCCATCGGAATTTTCGCGGTAAGCAATTTTTTCGAATACTTCTTTTGTAACTTCGGTTATAATATTGGCATACAACGTGTTGTTTTTAAGAAGTTCAAATTCGGCGGGTAAGTTAACTATTGGCGTAAAGAATAACTCTTTCATTACAAAACCGCAATTTAGCGCCATTGAAATTTCGCGAAACCCTTCAACTACAATTAAATGCTGCGCTTTTCGCTCGCGCAATTTCGATAGGTGAACTATGTTTTTTATTCGTGGGTTCTGAAGGCTTGTTATTTTTTCCATTATTTTACTTTATTTGAACGCCGAGGCGCAGAGGCACAGAGAAATACTTATTTAGAATGCAAGAGCCAAGAGTTAAGAACCAAGAGTTAAGAGTCAAGAATCAAGATGTGATAAACTGTAAATTAGGCTTTGTAATTTAATAAGTCGTACAATTACAGAGTTATATGCTTCGATACTAAATAATTGACTGAACAGCC
Source organism: Bacteroidales bacterium (assembly GCA_025361285.1). Taxonomy (GTDB): domain Bacteria; phylum Bacteroidota; class Bacteroidia; order Bacteroidales; family JAAUTT01; genus JAAUTT01. Next base: position 26,972 of record JANYAP010000131.1, read on the forward strand.
ATTTCAACAAACGTTGGAACGTCGATTGTTAAAGTATGCTGTCATTCCGACGAAAGTCGGAACCGAGTTTACGAGCTCGCCGTAGGCAATCCATAACTGTTCTAAATCATAGGGATTACCTTCGGTGAGTGCTTCGCCGTTCCGACCTTCGTCGGAATGACACTAAATCGTATTTACCGAGCAGACTTAAAGATTAAATCAATACTGCAAAATATTTTTATCATTATCAATCGTATAACATATTTTATTACAATGCTTTAGTGTGTTAAAATACTATGTCAGTTTAATAAATTCGTTGTATATATTTAGTCTATGCTTCTATGCATTCATTTCATTTTTACTTAGCCACTACCATAAATTCCGTTCGTCGGTTTTGCACCCTTCCGTCGTCGGTATCGTTGGTGGCAATAGGTTGCGTTTCGCCATAACCTTTACTGGTAATTCTACTAGTATCAATGCCGTTTTTTACAAGATATTCAGCTACTGTTTTGGCGCGGTTTTCCGATAGTTTACGATTGTAATCGGGCCTTCCTGTTTTGTCGGTATGACCGCTAATTTCTATTTTTAACAAAACGTTGTCTTTAAGCAGTTTGATTAATCTACCCAATTCAACTTGCGATTCTAGCCTTAAGGCATACGAATCTATATCGTAAAAGATATTTCTCATAACCACCTTTTCACCCACTTTTATTGGCTTTAAAGGCACATCCTTTTCAAAAGGCTTTGTGTAATCGCCATGCATCATAGTAAAATTGTCGGAGTAAAACAGGTAATTTTTTCGGCTCACATTCAACGCGTAATCTTTCCCTGAAGGAATACAGATAAGGAATTCGCCCGTTTCGTCGGAAGTAGCATCCATAATAGTTTTTGCCGATGCTAAATCGATAAGTTCAAATCGGGCAAGTAGAGGCTTATTTGTCTCTGCATCAAATGTTTTGCCCTTCATGTACGAAACCGTTGTAGGGCGAATAGCATTATACAATTCGAACGTGTAAATATCTCTACCACCTTCGGCAAAGCGGTTTGTAGAATAGTACGCCGTATTTCCGCGAGCATTAACAATTAAGCCTTCTTCGGAAAAGTTAGTGTTTATTGGGTATCCAAGATTTTTTGGGGTAGTCCAAATGGTGTCGTTCGTTTTTCGAGAAACATACAAATCGAAAGCTCCTAAGCCAGGCCATCCTTTCGATGAGAAATAAAGTGTTTGATTATCAGGGTGAATGAAAGGCGATTGCTCGTCGAAAGGTGTGTTAATGCTATCGCCCAAATTCACTGGTTCCCCCCAAGTACCGTCGATATTTAAAGTGCTTTTCCAAATATCGAGCAATCCTTTACCACCGGGGCGGTCGCTAGCAAAATAAAGTGCAGTTCCATCGGCCGAAATTGAAGGTTGCGTTTCTTTGGCGACTGTATTTATTGGCTTACCCATATTCTGAGGTACACTCCATTTACCATCGATAATTCGCGAGAAATACAGGTCACATCGCCCAACACCATCTTGGCGGTTGCAGCCAGTAAAAATCATTATTTTCCCATCGGCCGAAATGGACTGAGCGCCCTCGTTGCCTTGTGTATTTAAAGGCGGACCAACAGGCACGGCGGTTGTCCATTTGCCGTTTTCGAACGATGAGATATAGAAATCTTCCTGTCGATTACGATAAATCTCAGTATTATTAGGGTTAATTGGCAGAAGTTTTGTAACCACAAGCGTTTGCTCGTCGGCTGTTAGGCTTGGCCAATACTCGTCGTTTTTCGAATTTATATTAATACCCAGACTTTTAGGATTAAAAGGTACTGGATTTTTAATAGCCGTTTGCGCAAACTTGCAACTTTCAAAAAGCGTTTGGGCGGCAGTTTTCGATTGCGGCGTTATTGTGTTATAAGTTAAGTATTTACTGATATGCTCAAGAGCAATATCGTATTCGCCGTTATTAAATTCGAGGTTAGCAAGGTTGGAATATACAGGCGGAAACAGTTCGGGATTTAACTTTATGCCCTTCCTAAACATGTCTATCGCATTCTTTTCCTGTTTGTTATCGGTATAAACTTCGCCCAACAAAAAATACGCCTCTACAAAGTTTTCGTCTATATCAATTGCTTCTTTCGTCAATATAATTGCCTTGTCGAAATCGCGTAAATTTGCTTTTGCTAATGCTTCCTGATAAAGCTTTATTGCTCGGTTCGATTTTGTACTTAATTGTGGCTGAGCAAATAAACAACCAGAAAATTGACTAACAAGAACCGTAAAAATGAATAAATATCGCATGAGGCATGATTTAATTATCAAATTTAATGAAAGGTTGCTAGTTTGAACGAAAAAAGCTAAAATATTTACATTTAACTACGGTTTTACCTTAACAACAAACAATTGCGGAACGTCGACAGTTTTTTCGGCCGACACGAAATATGTTATCGAATCGATAATGGTTATGCCTTCGGTTTGTTTTCCTGCCAAAGGGGTTAACTCATATCGTGTTCCATCGGTTGGTGTTAAGTTTGGGTTCGTAAATTTATAGAAGCGCCACAAAAAAGGCATAAGATTCTTATAACCAAGTAAAACCAATTGATTGTCTTTCAGGTTCGCTGCTGTTATTAAACCATCGGAATCGAAATCTCCAATTCGTTTTGCAATGTACTTGCCTGGTTGTTTGGGTATTTGATAAATAGTTGTGGTATTGTTAGTCCAGTTTTTGGTGAAGAGGATTATCGAATCGCGCAAGCAAATCATTGCTTCACAATCGAATGCGCTTTTTACAAATTTTAACGATAAATGCGTTGATGTGTAATTAGGGTACGTAAACTGAATTTTTTTGGCTTTTATAGCTTTGTTATTGCGTTTGGGCAACTTGCTTTTATCTATTTTATAAATACACAGGTTGTTACGGTTTCCGTAGTTATTGCCAAAATCGCCAACATACACAAAATTAGAATCTTGCGATATTTCTTCCCAATCGTAATTGTTACCATTAATTAATGTAACACGTTGTTTAATAGAGCTATCAGCAATAGAATACGAAAATATTTCAGGTTCGCCACCACTATCGTTAAACGTCCAAATCAAACCTTTGTAATAGATTAGCCCTGACGTTTCCCTAAGCAATTCGGGCAAGACGAAAGTTTTTTCAATACTTATATTCTTTTCAGTATTCTCAATTTTAATCTGCTTTACTGGTTGTTTTTTTATTGTAAAAGCCACAATGATTAAGGCTACTACAAGTAATGCAACATAAACAACTAGCTTAACAACTTTAGTTTTTTTCATGTTATTCGCAATTTACATTATTTCGGAAATGATTAAATACAAGATTACAATTGCAAAACAATTCATATTCAAACATTTGCCAAAAACACATCCCAAAGTTTATCTTTTGGCGGTGGCGCTATAATAGTTATAACTTCATCTTTAACAGGATGTTGAAAAGTAACTTTACGCGAGTGCAAGCTTATGCCTCCGTCCTTATTGCTTCGTGGGAAACCATATTTTAAATCGCCTCGTATTGGGCAACCTATGCTCGACAGCTGACACCGTATTTGATGATGACGACCTGTTTCGAGCCTTATTTCGAGCAGATGAAACATTTCCGATGAAGCCAGTAACTTATAATGCAAAATTGCTTTTTTCGAATCGGGAACTTCTTTTGAGTACGTAATTGTTTTGTTCGATTTGGTATTCCGAACCAAGTAATGCGTAAGCGTATCTTCCAGTTTAACAGGCCTTTCCTTAACTATTGCCCAATAAATTTTCTCAACCGTTTTTTCCTGAAACATTTCGTTCATGCGCGCCAGTGCTTTCGAGGTACGGGCAAAAAGCACTACGCCGCTTACCGGACGGTCAATTCGGTGTACCACGCCCATAAAAACTTCGCCAGGCTTATTGTATTTTTTCTTAACATACTCTTTAAGAAGCACATCCAGAGGTTTGTCGCCAGTTTTATCGATTTGCATTATCTCGCCAACGGCTTTGTTTACAGCTATTATATGATTGTCTTCGTAAAGAACTTGCATGTTTTTAGTAATTGGTACCAAGTACTGAGTAATTAGTAATTAAAGCCAAATACTAAGTACTAGTTACTTAGTACTTAGTACTTCCTTCAATACTGCTCTTTCTCATTCGGAAAATCTCGCGATTTCACATCTTTAATATAATGTTCAACCGAGCCTTTTATTTCGGTGTACAAGTTGTTGTATCGGCGCAAAAAGCGTGGCGAGAATTCCTGTGTAATGCCAAGCATATCGTGTAGCACAAGTACCTGACCATCGACACCTGCGCCTGCGCCAATGCCAATAATTGGAATTTTAACTTCGCGTGCAACTTGTGCGCCAAGTGTTGCTGGTATTTTTTCGAGAACAATGCCAAAGCAACCTATACAATCAAGTAAACGAGCATCTTCAATAAGCTTCTGGGCTTCGGCTTCCTCTTTGGCGCGCACAACATACGTTCCGAATTTGTGTATCGATTGAGGGGTAAGTCCTAAATGACCCATAACTGGTATTCCGGCGCTCAGAATGCGGGTTATCGACTCTTTAATTTCGCTTCCGCCTTCGAGTTTAACGGCACCAGCACCAGTTTCCTTCATAACACGAATAGCCGAATTTAGGGCTTCGAGCGAGTTGCCTTGGTAAGTTCCGAACGGTAAATCGACAACCACCAATGCACGGTTAACGCCCCGAACCACCGATTGCGCATGGTATATCATCTGGTCGAGCGTAATAGGCAGCGTTGTTTCGTGCCCCGCCATTACGTTCGATGCCGAATCGCCAACCAAAATAATATCAATACCAGCGTTATCAAGTATTTGCGCAATGGAGAAATCGTATCCGGTTAACATCGATATCTTTTCGCCCCTCATCTTCATTTCCATCAATGTATGAGTGGTTACTCTTTTAACATCCTTGTGTACTGACATTTATAAATATGTTTGAATTTAATAATATCTTATCGTTTCCTTTTCGAAAAAGGAATTGCAAAAGTAACTATTTTATTTACTAACACCATATCTTCACTTTCTGCCATATTGTCACCTGCAATTTCCTTAACCCATTTAAAAATGACATAACATAGTGTCAATATTTCATCGGTTTGACATGTTTTGCGAACTGGCACAATCATTGATTGATGCACATAAGGAAATTGAAAACACTAACAAAATAAGTAATATAAAACATCAATAACATGGGCAAAATTATAGGAATCGATTTAGGAACAACAAACTCGTGCGTTGCAGTAATGGAAGGTAACGAGCCGGTTGTAATTGCAAACAACGAAGGAAAACGTACCACACCATCGGTAGTGGCATTTTTGAAAGATGGCGAACGTGCAGTTGGCGATCCAGCTAAGCGTCAGGCTATTACAAATCCAAAACACACCATTTCTTCAATTAAACGTTTTATGGGCGAAACCTTCGACAAGGTTACAATGGAAATACGCCGTGTGCCTTACGTTGTTATAAAAGGCGAAAACAATACACCTCGTGTACAGATTGACGAGCGCAAATATTCGCCTCAGGAAATATCGGCAATGGTACTTCAGAAAATGAAAAAAACTGCCGAAGATTATCTTGGTCAGGAAGTTACCGATGCGGTTATTACTGTTCCAGCTTATTTTAGCGATTCGCAGCGTCAGGCAACCAAGGAAGCTGGCGAAATTGCTGGTTTAAACGTTCGTCGTATCATAAACGAACCTACTGCAGCAGCTTTAGCTTATGGTTTAGATAAGAAACATAAGGACATGAAAATTGCCGTGTACGACCTTGGCGGTGGCACATTCGATATATCTATTCTCGAATTAGGCGATGGCGTTTTCGAAGTAAAATCGACCAACGGCGACACTCACCTTGGTGGCGACGATTTCGACCAAGTTATAATCGACTGGTTAGCTGAAGATTTCAAAAAAGAAGAAGGTATCGATTTACGTTTCGACCCAATGGCTTTGCAACGCTTAAAAGAAGCAGCCGAAAAAGCAAAAGTTGAACTTTCGAGTGCTACAAACACCGAAATTAACTTGCCATATATTATGCCAGTTAACGGCATTCCGAAGCATTTAGTAAAATCGTTAACACGTGCACAATTCGAGAAATTAGCCGACACCCTAATTCAAAGAAGCATAGATCCTTGCAAAAAAGCAATGAGCGATGCTGGTCTTCAGAATTCCGATATCGACGAAATAATTCTAGTAGGTGGATCTACTCGCATACCAGCAATACAGGCTATTGTTGAAAAATTCTTCGGCAAGGCTCCATCGAAAGGTGTAAACCCCGACGAGGTGGTGGCTGTTGGAGCATCAATTCAAGGTGGTGTGCTTACCGGCGAAGTTAAAGATGTGTTATTGCTCGATGTAACTCCACTTTCATTAGGTATTGAAACTATGGGTGGTGTAATGACCAAATTAATTGAGGCAAATACTACCATACCAACCAAGAAAACCGAAACCTTTACCACAGCTGCCGACAATCAGCCCTCGGTTGAAATACACATCAACCAAGGCGAACGTCCAATGGCTAAGGATAATAAAACAATTGGTAAATTTCACCTCGACGGACTTCCACCTGCACAACGCGGCGTGCCACAAATTGAAGTAACGTTCGATATTGATGCCAACGGTATTTTACACGTTTCGGCAAAAGATAAGGGTACTGGCAAATCGCAAAGTATTCGTATCGAAGCATCGTCGGGCTTAACCGATGCCGATATTGAAAGAATGAAACGCGAAGCATCGGAAAATGCCGAATCGGACAAAACTGCAAAAGAACGCATCGACAAGTTAAACCATGCCGACAGCTTGATTTTCCAAACCGAAAAGCAATTGCACGAATTTGGCGATAAACTTCCAGCCGATAAAAAAGAGCCTATCACTGAAGCACTTAACAAGCTAAAAGAAGCTCACAAAACTCAGGATATGGACAATATCGACAAATATACCGCCGAGCTTAACGAAGTATTCCAAAAAGCATCGGAAGAAATGTATAAAGCCACCCAAGGGCAAGGTGCACCGGGGGCCGAAAATGCATCGTCGCAGCCAAACGCTGGCTCAACTGGTAATGCTAAAAAAGACGAAGAGGTTACCGACGTTGATTTTGAAGAAGTAAAGTAAACACGAAAAACAAGGATTAAAATCCATATTCAAAACGCTGTAAGCAGTTAGTTTACAGCGTTTTTTTATTTTCTTTTCTCTCGTTATTTATTGATTTATTCCGTTATTTATCTTATATTTGCTACATATTTGTTACGCGACTTATATAACCATAAGGTGCGACTAATAAATACTTATCAATACTTATATATTCTAAAAACGGTTGATATGGCAAGTAGTAAATTTATTCTTCCAACGGAACTTCATATTTAAAACCCTGTATTTATCCTTGTAACAAATTGGTATAAAATTACTTACGCGTGGTTGTTAGTTTTTTGTAGGTAACCACATCTACTTTTTTGTCGGGTAAAAAAGTAGGTATTTTTACATCAATTCGTTTTAGCAATTCTTTACATTGCTCATCGGGCT
>JANYAP010000133.1 GCA_025361285.1 Bacteroidales bacterium
TAGTGCGATTAGTCCGTAAGCTACTAATAATACTTGTAATGTATTGCTACGAAACTTATAGCCTCTGGTAAACAGATTTTTGAATTCTACCTTACAAGTTACAAAAATGTTAAGTATCAATTAGTTAAAACGATGTTAAAATGAATTCAAAATCAGAACCTTCCACGCTACACTTCATATTTCTTCTTTTAAATTTTTATCGCCGCGAATTGAGAAAAAAGATTAAAAATGGAGATGCTTTTAGGTTTAGCAAAAAAAAGAATATGGATTTTTAACTACTGTTAAGTAAATAACAACTTGTAAATCAGTTTGTTAGAAAAGGTATACTCTATATACTGTTCGATAAGTTTTTTAACTCTTTGATTTGGTGCAATTTGGCGTTATAGCGTTTTGGTGGCAAAAAATTATGTAATAGCCACCAAATCACCAAAACTTACCAAAAAGTTTACCGAAGTATTGTAAACTAAAAAACGGGATTCCCCTTTCAGAAAATCCCGTTTGCCTGTATTTGTAAGTTAGCAACCCTATTTTTTCATCGAAAACTTGGCAGTACCAATTAAATTGCCTTCGGTAAACATATCGATGGTGTATTCGCCAACGCTTAGCTGGTTGTTATTGTCCCAAAAAATACATACTTCTATATCCTTATTTTCATATTCAATTTGGCGTTTTGCCGAGTAAACAATCTGTTGTCCTTGAAAATTAAATACATCGGACTCCGAATATGCAATTACCGAACCTGCGGGGTTGGTTATGCGTAAGTAAACATCTTTTGTGCCAGGCTTAGCAATAGCGTTTTCGCGAAGGGTAAAGCACACCTTAAGTTTTAGCGTTTTGCTAATACGGCTGGCTTCTTTGCCACGCTTATCGAGCGGTGTAACAACAATGTTGCTGGTGGTTATAACTGCAGCTTTTTGTACTTGCGAGTTTAGCTGATCTTTTTCCTGCGAAATTTTAACGTTTTCGGTGCGTGCCTGATCGAGATTTGTTTTTACCGCCACATTTTCGGTAACTAGCTGTTGGTTACGGGTATTGAGCGAATCCACTTGTGCTATGTAGCTTTTTAATACATCACGCAAGGTGCCAAGTTCTTTTTTGTACTTTCCAATTAAATCGACATTGGATGCTTGTATGCGAAGCAATTTTTTTATCTTTTCCTGTTGTTCGCCAATTTGCTTGTTTAAGCCATCGTTATTGCCCTTAAGCTCGTCATATTCGCCAATAAGGTCGGTTAATTCCTTCTGAAGGCCTTGTTTTTCGCTTTCCAAAATAGTTTGAACTTCCATTGCGGCCACCTTTTGCTGATTAATTTTCGAAACTAAAACAGCAATTGTCGATCCTAAAGCTATAATAACAATAATTAATAGAATGGTTAAGCCCTTATTTGATTTAGGTTTTTGCTCTGTCGATTGAAAATCTGTGTTTTCCATGTTATGGGTTTTAGGTAAAATTTTAGGTATCAAATTTAACGATATTTTTGGTAATCAGTAAAGTAAACCATGTAATATGTAAATATCTTACTTTTAGTTGATGTAATATTCTAATTGAATGGCTGTTATATTGTACATTCGTAATGTATCGAGGTAATCGGTTTTAATTTTTTGAGCGGTATCGACAATTTTTGCATACTGAATATATTCAATTTCATTAAGTTGAAGTTTTTCCAAAGAGGTTTTAAGTAGTATATCGGCCAAGTTTAATGCGTTTTCACGAAAATACGAAATTTGCACAAACAATTTATCGAGCTGAATTTTAAGGTTTTCAATAGTTTTGTCGGTTGTAAACTGCTGATATTCAAATTCATTTTTGGCTATATCGCTATTTATGCGTGCATTAAGTACTTTTGCCTTTTGTGGCAAAAACCAAAGTGGGAGAGAGATACCTATTTTAAACCCTTCGAAACCAGATACATTGTTAATTTGCTGATTAAAATAACCAGCACGTATTTCGGGAAAAAACTTCGATTGTTCCAATTGAATTTCGCTTTGGCGAACACCACAAAAAGCCTCAAAATATGATAGATACTCGTGCGGATAAAATTTGTCGGCGCCAGTACGTTTAAAATCAATGGAATACATTTCCAGCACGGAATCGGATGTTATTAGTTTATCGGTAGTAAACATAATTTGTTGTAACTTATTAAATGCTATACTATAATCCCCTTCAGCTTGAAATTTTCGATTTTGTATATCGGCATACTGGGTTTCGAGCGTTGCTTTTTCTAAAAGTGTTGTTTCGCCTAAATTGTAATCGGTTTCAACAATACTTATAAATTCGGAATAAAGTTTAACTCCTTCGCTTAGAGAGCTTATGAGGTTTTGTTCGTAAATTAAATTCATATATGCAGTTTTTACATCGGCTGTAAGTTGCTTTATAGCAAGTTTTTGCTCGGCTTCGGACAGAATAATGTTCCGTTTTATATTAGCCTCTTTCCGTAACGTTGTTAGTGGCGACCCGAAATTTTGCAAAACTTCGAAGTAGTTGTCCTTAGCTGCCGTATTTAGTTGCCCGTATTGATAATTTACCTCGGTATTGCCAAAACCAATTTTCGAAAGCTGTTGATTGGTAGCTGATTGTACTCTAAGCTCGGCGTTTTTTGCTATCGGATTGTTTGCTAAGGCGATATCTACGGCATTATTTATTGTAAGTTGCATATTAATAGGCGATTGCCCTAATGCACAATTTACAATTAACAGTAATATAAGTACTTTTGTAATAATTAGCCTATATTTAAATACAATCATATTTTTGAGTTTTTTGTTTAATATACGTGATAAATATATGGTTTTTAAATTTAATGACTTAGGAATTGTAATTAAATAAGTTGCACAAATGTTTGAACTGCAAAACCCTCCACGAAGGCAATCCATAAAAGAATACTGTCATTCCGACGTAGGTCGGAACGGCGAAGCCCTCACCGAAGGTAATCCAATACAAGTAAGCTATTGCATTACTGGCGAACATTCGTTTGAGATCCCGACCTACGTCGGGATGACAGCACCACTAATGGATTGCCTTTGGCGAGCTCGTAAACTCGGTTCCGACCTACGTCGGAACGACACTAAATCGCATGACTAATTTCATTACAATGACTAAATTTCACCTAATTTCATTTATTGGCTATTAACTTTTTGTGTGTTTTGGTGATATGGTGCTTTAGTGGCATTCTTAAATATTCAAGTTTTTTCACCAGCCGTATCAATAATTTACACATTTTTGTGAACTATTTATTAATCGTTAAATATATCGCCCCATGCGCAAACGTCTATTTACAATTTCAGTTCTCACTATTGTTGGCTTGCATACTATTACTGCACAGCTTATTGACACTTATCAGTTTCCCCCTTCCGTGAAATGGCGGCACATAAAATCCGAAAACTTCGATATAATTTTCACCGATTCGCTATCGGCAGAAGCCCAGAATGTTACAAATATTCTCGAGCATTGCAAAATTCCTATATCCGCATCCCTAAATAATTCTGCAAATGGTTGTCCGTTAATTCTTTCGAACCAAAATACTATGTCGAATGCTTACGTTGCCTTTGGTCCGAGGCGATCTGAGTTTTTTTCTACTCCTCCGCAAAACCCATTTTTGGGCACTGGCAATTGGTACGAAATGTTGGCATTACACGAAGGCCGTCACATGGTACAGGTAAATAAGTTTACAAATAATTATGGCAGAATTTTGTCCATTCTTTTTGGCGATTGGGGTGCAGCAGTTTTCTCGAATTACATTTTCCCTAATTGGTTTTGGGAAGGCGATGCCGTAGTTACCGAAACAGCCCTATCGGAATGTGGTAGAGGGCGTTTACCTGTGTTCGATCGCGATTTTCGTGCAATTAGTCTTGCCGGAAAAAAGTATTCGTATTTTAAGGCATACAACAGGTCTTATCGCGATTATGTTCCTAACCAATACCCACTTGGCTATTTAATGTTAACGCATCTGCGCAGGCAGTATGGAAATGACGTGCTTAGCAGAGTGGCCGATCATTCAACTAATTGGGGCTTTGCACTATATCCTTTAAATAAGGCGTTGAAAAAGGAAACTGGCGGAAAAGTTCGGCATCTGTACAAAAAAACTATGCTCGAGTTAGATTCGCTTTGGCAGCAACAGGTTAACAGTTTGCAACTTTCACCGTTTAAAACTGTAAGCACTAAACCAAAAAAGTGCTATACAAATTACCAATATCCTCAATATGTTAATGATAGCACTATTATTGCTCAAAAGTATGGAATGAACCATTCTCTAAGGTTTGTAAAAATTGATAGTAGTGGTAATGAAGTTCAATTAACGCGTTTCGAACCAGTTGAACAAACTACTGTTTCAATAGCATCGGAAACAATGGTTTGGAACGAAGTGGTACCCGATATTCGCTGGGGAACGCGCGACTATTCGGTGCTGGTTACCTACAACATTAAAACTGGCGAACGCCGCCGAATTACTACGAAAAGCAAACTGCTTGCCCCTGCATTAAGTGCCGATAGTAAATTAATTGCTGCTGTGGAAATTACGCAAAGCCGCAAGTTCTGTATAGTTATTGTTGATGCACAAACCGGACAGGAGCTTAACCGATTGCCAAACCCCGAAAATAGGTTTATTTCCACGCCAACTTGGTCGCCTAGTGGCCAGGAAATAGTATATGTTGCACAAGGCGATAATCGAAAAACTATTGCCGTTCAAAATGTTGCATCTGGTTGTACAAAGTTGTTCCCGTTTAATTACGAAAATGTTGCAAACCCAGTTTTCTACGGAAAATACATTTTATACAATTCGCCCTTTTCTGGAATCGACAACATAAATGCCATTGATACAGTTACTAGCGAAAAATATCAGGTTACGTCCGATAAAATTGGGGCTTATTATCCTGCCATTTCTCCCAACGGAAAATTATTAGCTTATTCGTCATATACTGTCGATGGTTTTAATGTTGTTGAAACCGACTTAAATCCAATGCTTTGGAAAAATATAACTTCCGTTGATGTTAGGGATATTGGTTATTATAAGCCTATTGTGGCGAAGGAGGGCGTGGGCGATATTCTTTCGAATATTCCCCAACAAGCATATAATACCGAGCCTTACGATAAGTTTTTGAATATTGTTAAACCACATAGTTGGGCGTATTTTCCGTTACCTCCTTTCCTAACGGCCACAGTTATGTCAACCAACTTGCTTAATACCATGTCGTTAAGTGCTTCGGGCACGTATAATTCCAACGATCGATCGTATAGCGCTGGATTATCGGGTACATATTCGGGTTTATACCCAATTTTTAAATTTGGAGTAACAAAAACTCTGCGATTCGATTCGTTAAAAACCGATCACAAAATTAAAGACCGATGGATTGAGCAGGATGCCAATTTTGGAGTTTCGTTGCCATTTAACTTGTCGCTAGGTGTTTATAATACTCAATTGTTGCTAGAAACCGATTATACATATCGAGAAGTTACTGGAAAAAACCCGCTTTTCGATATTGATCATTCTGTTAATAAGGGTCGAATGCAACTGCTTGGCTATCAGTTATCGTTTCAGAATTCTACTGGCGCTACTATGCGCGATATTAACCCCCCTTTTAAACAAACATTTAGGGCATCATACTCTAATACACCATTTTCAGGCGACAGCTACTCAGGCACATTTCTTTCTGTAGGCACTCAATTATTCTTGCCAGGCATTTTGCCTCACCACAGCATTCGTATTGCTGGTAATTTCGAGGAGCAACACTCGGCCGAAAATTATTGGTTCGCCAGTAAATTTAAATTTCCAAGAGGTTATAAGCACTATTATCATCAACAATTCGTTATGGGTTCAATCGATTATGCCTTTCCTATTGTTTTCACCGATTGGCACTTAGGGCATTTGCTTTATATTAAACAGTTTAAGGGCGATGCTTACTACGATTATGGCGTAGGCACATACAACAGTCAAAGCTTTCATTATCAATCGGTTGGTTCAACTGTAACAATGGGCATTATACCTGTTTCACTTGCTCCACAATTCGAGTTCGAAATTGGAGCACGTTATTCATACCTAATTAGCACCGGAACATACGTAATTGAGCCAGTATTGGGGTTGTATTTTTAAACATATAGGCTATTCCAAAAATACTATTTAGTGTCTCTAAGAAAACTCTTCTTTATTCACATCATATTATTTTTAACGGAACTTCATATTTAAAACCCTGTATTTATTCTTGTAACAAATTGGTATAAAATTACTTACGCGTGGTTGTTAGTTTTTTGTAGGTAACCACATCTACTTTTTTGTCGGGTAAAAAAGTAGGTATTTTTACATCAATTCGTTTTAGCAATTCTTTACATTGCTCATCGGGCT
>JANYAP010000171.1 GCA_025361285.1 Bacteroidales bacterium
TCGCAGGAAGAACGAGGTGGTTGCTACAGGTCCAGATAAATGAGTTCCAGTCGTAATCGGGGTCTGAAAACTGCACAACGATCGTCTCACGGAACGTTGGGTGTTCGTCGAGGGAGAGGCATTGGCCGATAAAGTATAAAATGCGAATGGACACGAATTAAAACGAATTTATGCGAATCGACGATCAGCGAAGCTAATTAAAGCGAATTGGCTTCGCTGATCTACGTTTAGCTTCGCTGATCTGCGATTCACGGATTAAAACTGATTATACGGATGAGGACGAAGAATTTTTTTGGTCCACAAATAGGCACAAATGAACAAAAATAAATAAATTAAATTTGTCACACAGTAAGCGAAAATGGGCGCTTGTAATTTGCTTGAAAGGCACTTATAGGACAAATCAAAATGGCGAATGAGTAATTGATGAGGTGTAAGGTATGCGACTGAAAATTATTGTTGTTTAATCTTTGTAATGATATTTACAGGATATAATTTGAATATCATTTTCGTTAACTGAATAAACAAGCCTATGTTCATCTGATATCCTACGAGACCAATATCCTTTTAACTGATGTCGTAGTGGTTCCGGTTTTCCAATCCCATTAAACGGTGTTCGTGAGGTTTCTTCAATCAGCAACGAGATTTTTAAAAAAATCTTTCGGTCAGACTTAGACCATTCTATAAAGTCTGTCCAAGCTTTACCGTTGAATGTAATATTTCTCATGTCATTGAAATATTACATTTTATCAACCATTTCTTTAAACTCTTCCGGCGTGAACCTCACAGTTGGTTCCTCTGCCATGCTTTCCATTAAATGTTTTTCGTTCGATGGGTTCATCGTGAGGTATGTAGTTTCATCAGGCTCAGTTGATATAGTAATGGTAATTTCCTTGCCACTAAATAACTTTTTTATAGTATCCATTAGATTTGTGTTGACCTCACTTGCATTGAGTTTGTAGATTGCTTCCATGATCTTTCGAATTGATTTTGGAAAACAAATATAGTGATGATTTATTATCCAACAAAATTAACTATCGCCATATATCCCTTCGATTTGGTTACCGGTATCTTTCAGGTCGATCGGGGAGATGCCGGCGGCATTTAATGTGGCATTTATCTCTTTCACCTGCAAAATGATTTGCTCGTTGCGCGTGCGGTTCAGCTTGTAAATCTCTTCGAAGTGCTGAGCGAGAACTTCCGGTAGGTAACCCAACAGGTCGTATTTCATGAACTTCAGGTAGATCGCAGGAAGAACGAGGTGGTTGCTGCAGGCCCATATAAAGGAGTTCCAGTCGTAATCGGGGTCCGAAAACTGCACAATGATCGTCTCACGGAACGTTGGGTGTTCGTCGAGCGAGAGGCATTGGCCGATAAAGTATAAAATGCGAATGGACACGAATTTAAGGCGAATTAAAACGAATTACACGGATTGGAACGAATTTACGCGAAATGAAGTTCGACCCTTCAATTGCGCTTAAGAAAAAGTTAAACTATGAAAATAAATGAAATATGCTTTTTAATATACGGTGCTACCTTGTGTACTACTGCTGTAAAATGAATTCTGCCATTCACAGCTTCGCCTGTTCACTCCCAATTGTAAGCCGGATGGCAACAATTAATCACGAATAGTAAACTTTTTTTTAAAGTTCTGCAAAAGTAAGTAAAAGAAATTTACGATTTACACAAAACGTAGGTCAACTTAGCAAATTTACACGAAACGGAGTTCGGAGAAGCTAATTGTTAGAAACCAACTATTTGAAGCATTGAATGATTTCAGGCAGTTAAGAGTCCTTCCCAAACAGGGATTACTTTTATTTCAGCTTTGGTTGGAATAAAGGATTCTCCGCTGTTGTAGGTGATTACCAATATCTCCCATAGGTAAGCATGGCTTCCTGCAATCGCTGGTATTCCTGCTCGTGGTTATTTATTTTGAACTTGTATATTGTGTAACTTTCGTTAAGGTCAACCGTGCAGGCCGTTTAGCAGTCTATGGAAATAAAAATTTAAACGCAAAGAACACTGAACAGGCACAAAGAACCGCAGAGCGATATTTCCGGATTTCTTTGCAGTTATTCGCGTAAAACGTTGCTGTCTCCGGGGTAATATTTCAACTACTATTGCTAACTAAACGATCTTGTATCGCAAAAGGCTGTATACTTCCCGGTGTAGCGTTTAACATACGCTTTTTGCTGCAGATCAATTCGTTTTGAGAAACAAAGCAAGTCGTAAACATCGCGTAAAGAGACGGTACCTAACCGGTGTCCGGCATTGCTTAACTGGCTGTGGATATAATTAAGGATCACTTTATGTGCAACGAGATAACCTCGAATTATTTATCTCCATAATGTCCTTTAACGGATATAACAAAGACAGTAACAATTTCGTCATTAACCTGGTAAATAATACGGTTTTTCTTATCGATCTGCCTTGACCAGCATTCTGTCAGATTGTATTTCAAAGGTTCGGGCGAGCCTATCCCATAGAATGG
>JANYAP010000182.1 GCA_025361285.1 Bacteroidales bacterium
ACCAAACTCCGTTTGTGTCCATTCTCGTTTTTCTCTTTCTCTTTTTATAAATTGTCCGAAACTTGCCATTTTTATAATTTAATCAAAAAATGATTTGACCTATTTTCTGCAAATGTAAGATTAATTTTCTGATTTTGTATCAAGTCGCGTGGAAAAAATTTAGCCCTTTTGGATTTTTATCAGTTGGCTTGAGTGTCGAAAAAAAACAAATGTGCTAAATGTGCGGTCGGTTTTTAGTATGTGTGGTAGCGGTTGACAATATGACCAGTAAGGGATTGCGGAGCGACGTTCCTATCAACCGAGACGAAAGGTTGATGCGGGTGATGAACTTCGTATACCCCTGAAACCCTTATTGGCTATACCGCGTGTGTGCACAGTAATTAATACATGTCCTTTTTATTTATTTCTAAATCTGTTAACGTAATCAAATAGCTACAACAAGCATGAAAACTTTTATCACTACCAAGCCATCTACTTACTACATGATAAAAATCATCATCTGAGCCTTCAAGAATCCATTCAGAGCCATCAAATCCTCTATTATCTTTCATAGTTGGCAAATTCCAAAAATTAGACTCTTTTACTAATTTTAAAAATTTACGCCAATCAGATTTGGCTATTTTTTTACTCTTATTAAGTATCAAATTTCCAGGTTCATATCCACCAGCACCACTTGTAACCTTCCAATAAATATACTTTTCACCATCAATGTTATTTTCAATTCTTATACTTACTGGATGACGAAATGTTCTCAGCCAAGTGAATCTAAATATCTCTCTATGCAATTTATTATTATAGAGTAAAGGTTCCCTTAATGCAAATAACATTTTAGAATACCAACTATCAACAAAAGAATCTACATTATAACGAGAAGAAGAATCTTTTAAAAAAACTAATGGAATATAATATTGATTACTATCAATCGGAATATTATCTCCGTTAACTTTTATCAAACTATCTATCATTCCATTTTTTGAGTTTTTCATGGATTGACCTGTATTCTGTTTCTCCTCTTTACAAGTTACAAATAGAGTTACAAAAACTAATATTAATATATTCAAAATTATCCTCATAGTTTCTATTTTTATTGTGCACAACGTTACCATATAACCCAATATCGTTTATGTTATTGAGCTAATGTGTTGATAATCATTTAGTTTTTTGAGTAGTCTGGTTTAGTGTTTCGGAAAATAACTATACCCAAAAAACATATCTAATTATTTGAAATTTAATCTTTTGGCTTGCCGGCAACTTTTTCTGTTTCGGCTTTGAAGAACTTTTTTTGAAATATAAGAATGATGAAAACGCCAATGGTTATTGACGAATCGGCGATATTAAACACTGGGCGAAAAAATATAAACTGCTCCGAGCCTACGTAGGGAATCCAACTGGGGTAATGGCCTTTAATGAGAGGAAAATAGAGCATATCAACCACTCGACCGTGCAAAAATGTAGCGTATCCACCACCTTCGGGAAACATTTGTGCTACTTGATAGTAGCTTTCGTTGAACATTAGTCCATAAAAAGCGCTATCGAGTACATTGCCTAGGGCTCCGGCAATAATTAGCGCTATGCAAAAAATAAAGCCTGAATGTGCCTTTGTTTTAATTAATTCGAAAATATACCATATTCCTCCACCAATGGCTAATATGCGAAACATGCTAAGTATTAATTTGCCGAAATTTCCGCCGAATTCCATTCCGAAGGCCATACCGTTATTTTCGGTGAAATGAATAATAAACCAATCGCCGAGTATTCGGTACTCTTGCCCCATTGTCATGTGGGTTTTAATCCAAATTTTAACCGTTTGATCGATTAGTAATATCAGAAAAATTAATAACGCAGCCTTTTTGCCAGTTGAAAGGTTCATAAAATTATGTAATTTATAGATGAATTGTTGGAACGGAAATACTCAAATAAAAATCGCAAAGTATTAACAACGTGCGTTATACCCTTTGCGATTTTTTGTGTAATGAGAATGTTTTTAACGTTGTGCTTGCTTGGCTTCTATGCTCAAAGTAGCGTGTGGTACAGCGCGTAAACGATCGATAGGGATCAATTTCCCTGTTTCGCGACAAATGCCATACGTTTTGTTCTGAATGCGAATAAGTGCAGCTTGCAGGCTTTGAATGAATTTTAACTGACGTTGAGCTAGCTTTCCTGCCTCTTCTTTCGAAAGGGTTGCGGCACCTTCTTCAAGCACTTTGAAGGTTGGCGACGTGTCCTCAGTATCGTTGCTCTCGCTATGTGTAATAGCACTTTTCAGCAATTCGTAATCTTGCTTGGCTTGTTCGAGTTTAACGATAATTATCGATTTAAAATCCTCAAGCTCAGTATCTGAATATCTGTTTTTTTCTGCCATGGTCCAAAAATTTTGGTCGAATATAGTTAAAATTGTTATTGGTTATTCACCTTAGTAATTTTAAGGAGTGTTTTAATTTGGTCGTCGATCTCAACTTCCTTTGCAGTAGGGTCTTTACTTATTTCGGCCCACAAAATATTTTGCGCCAAAGTTTGGTTCGCAATATAATCTTTGTGAATATTAATTGCTTCGATAATTGCATCGTGCTTTTGTATTTCCACTCGAATCTTATCGGTTACGTCAAACCCACTATCTTTGCGTATGTTTTGAATGCGGTTGATGAATTCGCGAGCAATGCCTTCGTTAATTAGTTCGGTGGAAAGGGTAACATCCAATGCAACAGTTAGTTTACCTTCGCTGGCCACGAGCCATCCGGGTATATCTTCCGATGTTATTTCAACATCTTCGGGCATAAGTTCAACATTTACGCCATCCACCGTTAATTGCCGTGTGCCTTGTTGTTCGAAGGTTGTAATATCGTGCTGGGTAAATGCGGCTACAGCTGCCGAAATACCTTTCATTTGCTTGCCGTATTTTGGCCCAAGGGTTTTGAAGTTTGCCTTGATTTTTTTTATCAAAATACCAGTTGTATCGGATATATATTCGAGTTCTTTTACGTTTACCTCGTTTAAAATGAGCTTTTTAACGGCGTCGATTTTAATTGCCATTGTATCGTTGAGAATTGGAATTATTATTTTTTGCAACGGTTGACGAACTTTTAAGCTAACCTTTCGGCGCAAAGCCAGTACCATCGACGAAATGCTTTGGGCGTGATTCATTCTGTCCTCTAACTCTTTATCAATAAGCGTTTCGTCGAATTTTGGAAAATCCGATAGGTGAATAGATTCGGCTGAATCGGTGCCTGCAACGTTGTTTAAATCCATAAACAGCCTATCCATAAAAAACGGAGATATGGGTGCCGAAAGTTTGGAAATAGTTATTAAACTGGTATATAACGTTTGATATGCCGAAAGTTTATCGGCATTCATTTCGCCAGCCCAGAAACGACGTCGGTTTAAACGCACGTACCAGTTGCTTAGGTTTTCGTTTACAAAATCCTGTATGGCTCGGACGGCGCGGGTCGGCTCATAAGTTTCGTAACATTCGCCCACTTCCTTAACTAACGAGTTTAGCAGCGAAATTATCCAACGGTCAATTTCAGGACGCTGATTTATCGACACTTCGGATTCTTTGCCTGTAAAATTATCCACATTGGCGTAAAGCGAGAAAAACGAGTAAGTGTTATATAAAGTTCCGAAAAATTTGCGTGTAACTTCCTCAATACCCGACACATCGAATTTCAGGTTATCCCAAGGCGACGAGTTGGTAATCATGTACCAACGCAATGGGTCGGAGCCGTATTTCTCGATTGTTTCGAACGGATCTACGGCATTGTTAAGGCGTTTCGACATTTTGTTGCCGTTTTTGTCGAGTACTAAACCGTTGGAAATGATGTTTTTGAATGCTACCGAATCGAAAAGCATGGTAGCAATTGCGTGCAAGGTAAAAAACCATCCACGTGTTTGGTCAACGCCCTCGGCAATAAAATTGGCGGGGAAGAGCTCCCCCAAGGGGGCTTCAAACGGGTAATGCACTTGTGCATAGGGCATTGCGCCGCTGTCGAACCATACATCTATGAGGTCGAGTTCGCGTTTCATAGGTTTGCCCGAAGCGGATACAAGCACTATGTCGTCTACAAACGGGCGGTGTAAATCGAACTGCTCGTAATTATCTTTCGAATTATTGCCAACGGAAAAACTAGCTAACGGGTTTGTTTTTGCGAAACCTGCCTTTACCGATTTTTCAATTTCGGCTTTTAGTTCTTCAACCGAGCCGATGCAAATTTCCTCCGAGCCATCGTCGGTACGCCATATTGGGAGCGGTGTTCCCCAGAACCGCGATCGGCTGAGATTCCAATCCTGCAAGTTTTCGAGCCACTTGCCAAAACGCCCAGTACCAGTGCTTTGTGGCTTCCAGTTTATGGTATTATTAAGTTCAATCATTCTATCGCGGGCAGCGGTAGTTTTAATAAACCACGAATCGAGCGGATAATAGAGTACAGGCTTGTCGGTACGCCAACAATGCGGATATGAGTGAACGTGTTTTTCGATTTTAAAAGCGCGATTTTCTTTTTTCAGAAAAACGGCAATTTCTACGTCAACCGATTGATCGTCGTCAGTAAGCGTGGCATCGTAAGCATTTTTAACGTATTTGCCGCTTAACTCGCCCATGCCATCAACGAACTTTCCTTGCCTATCAACCAGTGTAAGTGCGCCAAGTCCGTTTTCGCGAGCCACTCTAAAGTCGTCGGCACCAAAGCTGGGTGCAATGTGCACAATGCCAGTACCATCGGCGGTAGTAACAAAATCGGCGGTAACCACTCGAAAAGCATCGCCATCGGAGGGCTGATGAAATGGAAGCAATTGTTCGTATCGGATACCGTTTAGCTCCGACCCATTGTATTCGGCTAAAATCGTGTATGGCAGCTCTTTACTGCCTTCTTTATAATCGTTGAGTGCAAGCTCGCTATGTTTTGGGTTAAAGTAATTAACTAACAATTCTTTAGCTAAAATTACCGTAATTGGTATGCCCAAATAAGGATTAAATGTTCGAACCTTAACGTACGTAATGTCCTTACCAACAGCTAATGCGGTGTTCGAAGGTAGGGTCCAAGGAGTGGTTGTCCAGGCGAGGAAGAATAAGTCGGTATCTACTTCATTATAAAGTTTTTTAGATACGTCGTTGTTAATAATTTTAAATTGGGCTACCATTGTTGTGTCCTTCACATCGCGGTAGCAACCTGGTTGGTTAAGCTCGTGAGTGCTAAGCCCAGTTCCGGCAGCTGGCGAATATGGTTGAATTGTGTAGCCTTTGTATATAAGTCCTTTATTATAAAGCTGTTTGAGTAGATACCAAAGAGTTTCGATATATCGGTTGTCGTAAGTAATGTAAGGGTTGTGCATATCAACCCAATAGCCCATTTTTTCGGTAAGGTCTTCCCACAAATCGGTGTATTTCATTACATCTTTGCGGCATTCCTTGTTATAATCGGCAATGGAAATTTTCTTGCCAATATCTTCCTTGGTAATACCTAAATTCTTTTCAACGCCAAGTTCAACGGGCAGTCCGTGCGTATCCCAGCCAGCTTTACGTTCAACTAAAAAGCCTTGCATGGTTTTGTATCGGCAAAAGATATCTTTAATTGCTCTAGCCATAACATGATGAATACCAGGCATTCCGTTTGCCGATGGTGGACCTTCGTAAAATACAAAAGTTGGTTTGCCTTCGCGTATAGCAAGGCTTTTGCGGAAGGTATCGTTTGCATGCCAGTATTCGAGAATATCCTTGTTAACTTGCGACAGATCGAGCTTTTTATATTCCTTAAATTTCTTACTCATTGGTGGGTATAAACAGTTGATTATTTTACGTTTTACAAAAGTTCACAAAGATAGATTTATAGAGGTAAATATGCAAGGGGCAAAAGTTAAAAGTCGGAAGTCGGGAGTCGGAAGTCGGAAGTCGGAAGTCTGTGGAAAATAGTCGTAAGTCGATAGAAAAAAAATACTGGAAGTATCGTTTATGCGGTCTTACGACTTAAGACTTACGACTTACTACTGTATCTTGTGTCTTACGACTTACGACTATTTCTGTCAAATAGAGAATATAACATCCCTAAATATGGATTTCTTTTTATATTTTTGCTGACAATTAGCACTATAAACATAATTGATGAAAATAGGAATAGCAAACGATCATGCAGGTTACGACCTGAAAATGAAGCTTATAGATTATTTAGGAAAGAAGGATATTTCGATTGTAAATTTCGGAACAAATTCTGGCGAGGCTGTTGATTATGCCGATTTTGCTCATCCACTGGCATTTGCAGTGGAAAATAAGGAAGTTGCCTTTGGGATTTCGATTTGTGGAAGCGGCAATGGAATAAACATGGCAGCCAATAAACATAAGGGAGTTCGCTCGGCTATTTGTTGGCGAAAAGATATTGCAAATTTGGCTCGTTTGCATAACGATGCTAATATTTGTGCATTGCCTGCCCGTTTTATTACTGTTGATGATGCATATATAATTGTTGATGAGTTTATTAATACTCCATTCGAAGGAGGTCGACATATTGAACGAATAAATAAGATTCCTTTAAAATAATTTTGATATTAAACTTTTATGCTGTCAAACACAAGCCGATACGCTATTAGAGCTGTTATTTATTTGGCATTAAATGAAAATGGAGTTTCGAAAATAGGTATTAAGCAAATATCGAAGGAGTTGGGCATTCCAACTCCATTTCTCGGGAAAATTCTACAATCGTTGGCTAAACATAAGCTATTACTGTCCACTAAAGGGCCGCACGGTGGGTTTGGGTTAGCGAAAGATGCCTCCAAAATTTCGTTAATGGATATTGTATCGGTAATTGATGGTATGGATAGTTTTAACACATGCGTTCTGGGGCTTCACCCATGCAGCGATTCGGCCAATGAACATCACTGCCCTATTCATCAAAATTACGCAGCTATTCGCGAGCAGCTTAAAAAGCTATTCGAAACTGAAAATGTTGGCGAACTGGCTAATCGAATTAAAGAAAGTAATTTTTCGTTGGTTTTATAACCAAAGCTACAAGTTGATTAATTATTTGAATAAGTGGTTTATACGTAATCATTGCCATAAAAGCACCAGCAGTATTTGCAAGAAAATCAACGAAATCGGATGATCGGTGTATTTTTGGAATACTTTGTATAAATTCCATCGATCCACCATAAACAACAGCAATTATTACGCAAATGTACATTATTTGACGTATGGAATAAGTTGTGCCATACGATCTTATAAAATCGTTTATCATTAAAAAGGTAAATGTGAAGTACATACTAAAATGAACAATTTTATCGAAATAAGGAATATAGAAATCGCCAAATTTGCTTACAGTTTCGCCAGATATGGCCGATAAAATTAGTACTACTATTGCGCAAGTAATTGTTTTCCAAAAGGATATGATAAAAATCATAATTGCTTAAATATTAATACGATAAATAGAAATAAAGAAATCAATGTCGTTTACATAAGCCTGAAGGGCTTTAATTTGAATAACCACGGGTAAAAACCAGTGGTAAAAATTACAAAGGCAATAACAACCCTAACTAAACGACATTGATATAGAAATACAGAAATAAATATTTCTATAATATTAATTATGAGTTATATTCAAAAAAAATATCGAAATATTGATATAAATCCACTCACAAATATCAATCATTTATGGTAAC
>JANYAP010000183.1 GCA_025361285.1 Bacteroidales bacterium
ACAAACTGCAATTTCCGATGAGGAAATACAGAATACGATGGATTTAGAAGATGAAATTTTGGAAGAATTGGAAAAAAAAGAGCGTCGAATAGGCGATTTAATCGATTCTATTAATCAAAAGGATAAAGCCTTGGGCGAAAAGGATAAAGCTTTGGGCGAAAAGGATAAGGCTTTAAGTGAAAAAGACAAATTAATAGAAGAGCTAATGCGAAAGTTGGGACAAAGATAACATATAGTTTTTACCCCAATCCCAAAACAACTCTGAAGCGATTCATAATCGCGAGGTTTAACAACGGAGTTTTATAATCTCACTTACACATACCTCGGGTCGCTTTCTAACGGTAGTTTGGCTAATTTTTCGACGGTAATGGATTGAAAACCGAAATCTTCATTTACTGTCCCCATCAATAGGTACATACCGTATCCGGCAAACGGATATTTTTTTAGTGAATTAGGGAAATGAACAGTGTCGAAGAATTCGCCCAGCGAATCGAGGAAGCAGCCCATATTCATTATATCGCCTTTAACTGTGCGTATGTATTTTATAGTAACCAAATTACCAACCATCCTAACTTTTTTGCCTACCGCCGTTGGCAAATCTTTGGCAAAAATTTCTCCTCGAAACGGGGTTTTTAGCATGTCGAACATGCTAATCGATACTGGAAAGCCAAGAAGCTCTATTTCATCGTATGCATCTTCGATAGTGTTTTCGGCTAATTGCGGCATTTGGTAGGTTTTGGTTTCAACTTTAAAAAGTGTGCTAAAGGCAGGCTCGGGCTTGGTTTTACTACAAAGCAAATGCGCCTCCCAAAGTAGTTGCTTTTTACTTTTTTGTGTAAAGCGAAACGATCCTATCCGAATAAGTATAATTAATTGCTCAATGCCAGTTTGTACGCGTTGCACGAAGTCGTTAATGCTTTTATAATTACCGTTTTGTATCCTTTCGTTTATTATTGCCTCAATAACCGAATGCTCAAAATTGGCGATGTGTGTAAATCCTAAGTAAACATCGGTTACGTAAATGCAGGTTGTTGGCTGGCTTTTGTTTATGCATGGCAGGTTAATAGTCGCGCCCCAGCGTTTGGCTTCGTTTACATACACCCAGGTGCGAAAAAAACCACCGAAATTATTTATTACTGCCACCATAAATTCGAGTGGGTAATATGTTTTAAGATACAGACTTTGAAAGCTTTCCACCGCATACGAGGCCGAATGCGCCTTCGAAAACGAATATCCAGCAAACGACTCAATTTGTCGCCATACTTCGTTTGTAACTTCTTCGTTATAACCACGTTCGTGGCAATTCGAAAAAAACTTGTTTACAATACGCTCAAATTCTTTTTTCGAACGAAATTTGCCACTCATGGCTCGGCGTAGCACATCGGCATCGGCCAAGTCTAGCCCTGCAAAGTGGTGGCAAACTTTCAGCACATCTTCCTGATACACCATAACTCCGTAAGTTTCCTTCAATTGCGCTTCCATAATTGGATGCAGGTAATGCACGTTTTCGGGATTATGAAACCGACTGATGTAGGCTTTCATCATACCCGATTTTGCAACACCTGGCCGAATAATTGAGCTAGCTGCAACAAGGCTTATGTAGTTATCACATCGAAGTTTTTTAAGCAGTCCGCGCATGGCAGGGCTTTCAATATAAAAACATCCATTGGTTTCGCCATTACGAAGTTGTGCTTTCACCTTTTCGTCGGTTTTAAACTTCGCAATATCGTGCGGATCTAAGCTTATGTGGCGGTTTTGTTTAATGATATCAACGGCTTCTTTAATATGCCCAATACCGCGCTGGCTAAGTATATCGAGTTTTTCGAAGCCAATTTCCTCGGCGGTGTACATATCCCATTGTGTTGTGGGGAAGCCTTTTGGTGGCAAATCGAGTGCTGTATAATATGTCATAGGAAGTTCCGAAACCAAAATTCCGCCAGCATGTATGGAGCGAATGTTCGGGAAGTTTATTAATGAATTTGCAATTGCAAGAATCTTACCAGTAATGTTATTCCGATTACTGTCTTCCTCAGGATGAGCAACAAAGGTGTCGATTTCATTTTTCGGCAAGCCATACACTTTGCTTAATTCGCGTAGTATCGAACTTTCCTGAAAGGTTCCTATTGTGCCCAAAAGAGCTGTGTGGTTGCGTCCATATCGTTTAAATATATAGTCTTGAACATCTTCGCGCTCTTTCCACGAGTAATCGATATCGAAATCGGGCGGACTGCTTCGCTTTGGGTTTAGAAACCGTTCGAAATATAAATCGAGTTCAATGGGGTCGATATCGGTTATTTTCAGGCAATAGGCTACCACGCTGTTACCTCCACTTCCGCGACCAACGTGGTAAAGGTTGCGCGCCATTGAGTAACGAATTATATCCCAGGTAATTAGAAAGTATGCTGAAAATTGAAGTTTGAAAATAATTTCGAGTTCGTCCTTAACTCGCTTTTGAGCAATTTTATTATTCTTGCCATATCGATAGTCAACCCCTTCGAATGCAAGCTTTTCCAGCAGAAGTTGGTCGTCGTAAATGCTTTCCGTGAAGGAGCGTTTGTTTTTGGTGATTTTAAAATTGAAGCTAAAGCCGCATTTTTCAATCAGCCGTTCGGTGTTGCTAAACATTTCATAACATGGTTCATATAGCTTTTTTAGTTTATCGATGGTAATGAAAATTTCGTTTTGGCGAGCCAATTGTTCGGGTAAAAGCATGCTTAACAGTGCATTATGGTCAATAGCTCGCAAATGCCTATGTAATTCATAATCGTTAGTCGATGAGAACGTTACGGGATATTGAATTACAAATTTGTCGGGGCGCTGCGAATAACCTTGAGTAACTACCCTGTTAATTTCCCACGGACGAACGCCAATATATTCATTTTCTCGCAGTTGGCTTATAGTTCGGCTTCCTGGTGCGTAAAGAACAAACGCATTCGCAAACTCGGGTGCCGACGAAGGAAGGGGCTTTTGAGCAAGTGTATATTCGGTAAGGTGCTGGTTTAGTTCGTGAAAGCCTTCGTTGTTTTTGGCAATGCCAGTGTATAGATAATGATTTTGATGCCTAAACTCAATGCCGACAATGGGAGCAATGTTGTTTTCGAAGCAAAGTTTTACAAAATCGAGGCATGCCGACGAGTTATTTATATCGGTTAGTGCCAATGCCGTTGCGCCAGTTTTTAGTGCATTTGCAACCAAAACTTCGGGCGACATTGTGCCGTAACGTAAACTATAATATGAACGACAGTTGAGGAACACGGAATGAATTATAAATTATGAATTATGTGTATGTGTTAATAGTATGTGTATTACGATAATAATGATTAATAGTTAATCGTATTTTAAGATTTAAATATAAACATTTTTTGTTAAGATAGTGGCTTGAGTGTAAAAAATATTATGTCGAATTATGTAAAAATTAGTAAGACTTACTCTTTAATAGTTTCAAAGCGATTATATTTAGTTTTATAACTGAATAAGAGGCATTTAAGAAGCGATTTAGGCATATTACGATTTTTCCTTCATGCACGATAATTCAATTTTCATTACTTTTTTAATATTTACGCAAAAACTTTGAGTATTACCTACCAATTGTATATTTTCGTATCTTTATTTTTCTACTAATTTTATTGTAATGGAAACCATCGAACCTAAAGACTCTGTTCAAGTTGAACAATTCGACGCTGAATTACTTCCTGTCGAAACTACCACCGAAACCACCGTTGTTGCTGAAAACGCTACCGAATTGAACGAAACGGTTATTGAACAGCACGACGAAATTGTTATACCTCACCATCACACCGATTCCGACGATGAGGAAGTTAATGTTGACCCTAGTAATATTGAGGAACACGCTGCCGAAATACATGCCGAAGCGGGTCAATCATCGGAGGATTATGCTCAGTATTCAAAAGCCGAATTAGTGCAAAAGCTCGCCGATTTGGTTTCGGGCAAACCTGTCGAAAAAATTAGGCAAGCCGTTGAAAGCATTAAGATTAACTATTATAAGAAAAATAAAGCCGAACTCGATAAGCTTCGAAAGGAAGCCGAGGATGCTGGTACGGAAGCCACAATTACTGCCGAGCCCGACCCTTTGGAAAATAGTTTGAAGGAGCTTCTTAAAAAATATAGAGATTTAAAAATTGATTTCAACCAAAAGCAAGAAGCTGAAAAGCTTAGTAACCTAAAGGTAAAATATCAAATTATCGATGAAATAAAGGAACTGGTTAACCGTAACGAATCGATAAACGAAACCTTTCACCAATTTCGCGAACTTCAAAACCGCTGGCGGTCGATTGGAGTGGTGCCGCAAGCTAACCTTAAGGATTTGTGGGAACGATACCATCATTTTGTGGAGATATTTTACGATTTCATTAAAATAAATAAGGATCTTCGCGACCTCGACCTTAAAAAGAATCTGGAAATTAAGATCGATATATGCGAAAAATCGGAACATCTACTACTGGAACCTTCTATTGTTAAAGCTTTTAATAGCTTACAAAAGCTTCACGAGCTTTGGCGCGAAACCGGACCAGTTCCTGCCGAATCGAAATCGGAAACGTGGGAACGATTCAAAAATATTACTGGAAAAATTAATAAAAGTCATCAGGATTATTTTGAAAATCAGAAAGATGAGCAAAATAATAACCTTCAAGCAAAAGTTGCTTTGTGCGAACGCGCCGAAGAGCTTGCTAGCCAGGACATAAGCTCGCCAAACGACTGGGAGCTTGGTTATCAAAAAATGATTGAAATTCAAACCGCATGGCGCGATATAGGCTTTGCACCAAAAAAGGACAATAACCGAATATATGGTCGTTTTCGGGCAGCATGCGACAATTTCTTTTTGAGAAAACGCGAGTATTTTGCCCAAAACAAGGAAGAACAGGTAAACAACCTTCAACTAAAAACCGAGCTTTGTATGCAGGCCGAGGCTTTAAAGGATTCTTCCGAATGGAAAGCCAGTTCGGAGGATTTTATAAATCTGCAAAAAAAATGGAAGGAAATAGGCTCTGTACCCCGCAAACATTCCGATGCAATATGGAAACGGTTTCGCTCGGCATGCGATCAGTTTTTTCAAAACAAGTCAAAGCATTACAGCACAATCGATTCGCAATACGAAAACAATTTAAAGCTGAAAATCGATTTGATAACCGAAATTGAGGCTTTTGAAGCTAAAGGCAGTGGCGAAGAGAATTTCGAGCAACTGAAAGATTTTCAACGCCGTTGGAGCGAAATTGGTTTTGTGCCAATGAAAAATAAGGACGAAATACAGAAAAAATATCGCGATGTAATTAACAAACACTTCGATAATCTGAAAATTGACGAGGGCAAAAAGAATCTGTTGAAATTCAAAAATAAGATCGAAAACCTTTCGTCGAAACATCAGGGCGGACATAAAATTGATATGGAGCGCGATAAAAATATCAACAAACTGAAACAGCTTGAAAATGATGTTATTCTGTGGGAAAACAACATCGGATTCTTTGCTAAATCGAAAAACTCCGAAGGCATGATAGCCGAAGTGAAACGCAAAATAGAACAGGGCAAGGAAGAAATAAAATTGCTTCAGGACAAAGTGCGCATGATAGATGGAATGGAGGGGTAAAAAGTTGAAAGACAGATAGATAGAAGTCGTAAGATATTAGTCGTAAGACAGAAGTAACTAGTATTAATTCATAATTAAAACCATTGAACACAACAAAATACATATTCGTAACCGGAGGAGTAACTTCGTCGTTGGGGAAGGGAATAATTTCCGCATCGTTGGCTAAACTGCTTCAGGCACGCGGATATGCCGTTACCATTCAAAAGCTCGATCCGTACATAAATGTCGACCCGGGAACGTTAAACCCTTATGAACATGGCGAATGCTATGTTACCGTTGATGGTGCCGAAACCGATTTAGATTTAGGACATTACGAGCGCTTTTTGGGCAGTCATACCACGCAAGCTAATAATGTTACAACTGGTAGAATTTACCAGTCGGTTATTAACAAGGAACGCCGTGGCGACTATCTTGGAAAAACTGTACAGGTTATTCCACATATTACCGACGAAATTAAACGCCGCATAAAATTGCTTGGATCGCTCCACAAGTTCGATGTTGTAATAACCGAAATAGGCGGAACCGTTGGCGATATTGAGTCGTTGCCATATATCGAGGCCGTTCGCCAGATGAGGTGGGAGCTAGGCCCATCTAACTCATTGGTTATTCACTTAACATTAGTGCCATATTTGGCAGCTTCGGGCGAATTAAAAACTAAACCAACACAACACTCAGTTAAAGCACTGTTAGAGAACGGAGTTCAGCCCGATATTTTAGTTCTACGAACCGAAAAAACGCTGAACGACGACTTACGCAAAAAAGTTGCTTTGTTTTGTAATATCGACAGTAATTCGGTGGTCGAATCAATCGACGTGTCAACAATTTACGAAGTTCCGCTGCTAATGCAAAAGGAAAAACTCGATGTTACTGCCTTACGTAAATTGCAACTCCCCATTGGCGATGCTCCTAAGCTTGCCGACTGGAAGGAGTTTTTAAAGCGATTAAAAAACCCAAAGCACGAAGTTCGAATTGCGTTGATAGGTAAGTATGTAGAATTGCCCGATGCTTATAAATCTATAGTTGAATCGTTTATACATGCTGGCTCGAAAAATGAATGTAAGGTAAATTTGGTAAGTGTGCATTCCGAAACTATTACCGAAAGTACTGTAGTTGAGACCTTGAAAGACTTTAACGGCATTTTGGTAGCACCTGGTTTTGGCGAACGCGGAATTGACGGTAAAATATTGGCTGCCAAATATGCCCGCGAACATAAAATACCGTATTTAGGTATTTGTCTTGGCATGCAAGTGGCTGTAATTGAATTTGCTCGCAATGTTCTCGGTTATGCCAATGCCCATTCTACAGAAATGAGTCACGCATCGCCATACCCAGTAATCGACCTTATGGAGCAACAAAAAGGCGTTACCGAAAAAGGTGGAACTATGCGGTTGGGCGAATACCCATGTACAATTAAGGAAAACACCAAAACATATATAGCTTATGGCTCCGAAAATATTTTGGAACGGCATAGGCATCGTTACGAATTTAACAACGATTACCTATGCGAATTTGATAAGGCAGGAATGATAGCCGCAGGTGTTAACCCCGACACTAACTTGGTAGAAATCATCGAAATACCTTCGCACCCTTGGTTTGTTGGCGTTCAATTTCACCCCGAATACAGTAGCACGGTAATAAATCCGCACCCTTTGTTTGTTGCCTTTATTAGGGCAGCACTCAATATTAAAGTTGCTTAAATATTAGCTCCCCAAAAATCAAACCTTTTTTATAGCTTTGTGGCTTCAAAAATGGTTTGATATTTTTGTTATAAACACTTAATCAATACGATATAAAATTTATTATGGATAGGAATTCAATTATTGGGTTAGTTTTAATTGTCGGGATACTTATTGTTTTCGGCATAATGTCGCAACCCTCAAAAGATCAAGTAGAAGCGCGAAAACTTGCGCAAGATTCGATGCTTATTGCGCAGCAAGCCGAAGCCGCCAAACAAAAGGAAATTAGCACATTACGCGATTCAATTTCTATAAAAGAAGCTCAATTACCCGATTCGATAAAAAACAGGAAGTTGTCCGATCAATATGGTGTATTTGCTTCATCGTCAAACGATTCCAATCAGTTCATTACTATCGAAAACGAATTGTTAAAGGTTAAGCTTAGTACCAAAGGTGGGCGCCCTTATTCCGTTGAGTTGAAAAAATATTCGCGATACGATTCAACCGCTCTGGTGTTGTTTGATGGCGATTCCACTGAGTTGGGGCTTAATTTTTTCTCGCAAAACAAATTAATATCAACCAACAACTTATACTTTAAGCAAGTAAATGGCCTAAAAGATATTATTGTACGCAATCAGTCCGATTCGGTTGCTTTGCGCCTTTATGCTGGCGAAAACTCGTACATAGAGTATGTGTATTGTATGAAACCCAACGATTATATGGTTCGGTTCGCAGTTAATTTTGTGAACATGGAAAACATTATTGCTAACAATTCCAATTCAATCGACCTTAATTGGAGCTTGTATGTGCCAAGGCAGGAAAGGGGTGCATCAAACGAAGACGGGCTTACCAACATTCATTTCAAACATTTTCAGGACGATGATGAGGACATGAGTGCAACCTCGAGCGATACTGAAACAAAGGAGGTTGCCACTAAATTAAAGTGGATAGCCTTTAAACAACAGTTTTTTTCGTCGGTAATTGTGGCTGGCGAAAGTTTTAACAATGCCAGTCTTACTTCTACACCTATTACCGATAAAACTAAGTATCTGAAGATGTATAAGGCTACAATTGCATTGAGTTATCAAAATAAGCCATCGTATTCAGTACCAATGAGTTTTTATTTTGGTCCAAACCATTTCTTAACTTTAAAAAAATACGATATCGATTTGGAAAAACTGGTTTTCCTTGGCCGAAATATAATTCGTATTGTAAACCAGTATGTTATTATACCAGTGTTTAATTTCCTTAGCAAATTTATGTTAAGCTATGGGCTTATCATTCTGCTACTTACATTAATTATAAAAACCGCATTGTTTCCTTTAACATTCAAATCGTATCTAAGTCAAGCGAAAATGCGGGTTCTGAAACCCCAAATCGACGAAATAAATAAAAAGATACCCAAGGAAAAGGCAATGGAGCGCCAACAGGCTACTATGGGGCTTTATAAGAAGGCTGGGGTTAATCCGCTCGGGGGGTGCATACCAATGCTGCTGCAGTTTCCAATATTAATTGCTATGTTTAGGTTTTTCCCTGCTTCTATAGAACTACGTCAGCAATCGTTTTTGTGGGCTACCGATCTTTCTACATACGACTCAATTATGTCGTTGCCGTTTGAAATTCCGCACTATGGCAGCCACATTAGCTTGTTTACCATATTAATGACTGTTACCACTATCATAAGCATGAAAATGAGCAATACCACCATGACCGACAACCAAATACCAGGCATGAAAACCATGATGTACATTATGCCCGTAATGTTTATGTTTATGTTGAACAGTTTCTCGGCTGGTCTTACTTATTATTATTTTCTTGCAAATGTTATAACAATTGGGCAGAATGAAGTGTTTAAGCTTATGATTAACGAAGACAAACTGCTTAAGCAAATTCATGCACATAAATTAAAGCCAGCTAAGAAAAAATCGGGCTTTCAGGAACGATTGGAAAAGATGGCTAAGCAACGCGGAGTTAGTTTGCCAAAGCGATAAGTTGGAATTGCGTTTCGGCGTGAGCATTCTATAGCTCGCGCCGAAGTCGCAGTTTAATGCTTGTCGAAACGTTTAAAAATTAACCTATTAACCTATATTTTAAGGCATGAGTAAACGACACGAGCTTAGTAAAAAACACCTTATTATAAATTTTTTAAAACTACCTAACCGCAAGCCACTTTGGCAAATATTTTACGAAATAATCTATTTAACAATTACTTATGGCTTGTTGCCTAACCATTATTTTGGAAGGTATTTATTTAAAAAGGAGGTTTCTAATATTAAGGATTTTCTTCCTGCCAAGATATTACAAAAAATAAAACCCTTTTTTAACGACCAGTTGGTTGACGAAGTTTTGGAAAATAAGCTTTATTACAATTTATTTTATAGTCAATTTAGCATACCATTACCTAAAATACTGATGTATAACCATCGTAATTTGTTTGTAATTGGTAGCAAAGCATATAAAATTAACACCCCCAGTGAGTTTTTGGAAATTCTCTCGGAATTAATGAAAGCGAACTCGCTCGATTCGATATTCATTAAATGCACCTACTGGACTTACGGTGGCGACAGTATTTATAAATTTTTTGCGCATCAACTTGTGTCGGAGCAAACCAAAATAAAGGCTCTTTACGGCGAATTAGTTAGCTCTGGGTATCTGTTTCAGGAAACTATTGAACAGCACCCCACAATGAATGCACTTAACCCTTCGTGCCTGAATACAATACGCATGGACACTTTTACCGATAGCGATGGGGTAATTGAAGTAATGTCGGCGTACCTGCGAATAAGTGTTCGAAACTCACATGTCGATAATATCTCGTCGGGAGGTTGCCTTGTTAAAATCGACCTCGAAACAGGGCGTCTTCACGCCGACGGTTATCTTGGTTTCAGGTTTGATGTTGGAGTGCCGATTACAGAACACCCAATAACAAAAATGCAATTCGGCACTTTTGCAATTCCACAATTCGATAAGGTGAAGGAATTAGTTCTCAACGCAGCCAGCTATATGCCTGGTTTACGCCTTATTGGTTGGGATATTGGTATAGGAGTTTCGGGGCCAATTTTAATAGAAGGAAATTCCGATTACGACAATACCTCAAACGACTTTGTATCTGGCGGATTCCTGTCGAATAAGGTTTTTTTGAAGGCTTGGAACGAATACAAATAAGGAGGTATGCATAGGAATGCGAAAATAGGTAAAATAGAACTTGTTAAGAGATTTATGAAACTGCCAAACCGAAAACCTATTTGGCAGGTACTATGCGAATGTGTCTATCTTACAATTACTTATCGCTCGTTGCCTAACCATTATTTTGGAAGGTATTTATTTATAAAGGGCGTAACTAATATAACCGATTATCTTCCAGCTAAGATATTACAAAAGATAAAGGCTTTTTTTAACGACCATTCGGTTGCCGAGGTGCTGGAAAATAAGCTGTATTTTAACTTTTTTTATGCACTGCCTAACATCCCATTACCTAAAATCCTTATGTATAACCATAGGGATATGTTTGTTATTGATTGCAAGCCCTATAAAATTACTACCTCCAACGAATTTGTGAATATTCTTGCGCAATTGATGAAAACAAAATCGCTCGATTCCTTATTTATTAAAGGCACCTACGATTGTTATGGTGGCGAAAATATATATAAGCTTTTTGCGAACCAACTTGTTACGGAGCAACCAAAAGTAAAAGCACTTTTTAGCGAAATAGTTAAAACAGGGTATTTGTTTCAGGAAACTATTGAACAACATCCTGTAATGAATATTCTTAACCCTTCGTGCCTTAATACTATTCGGATGGATACTTTTACCGACAGCAAAGGAGTAAGTGAAATTATGTCGGCATACCTTAGAATTAGCATTGATAATGAGATGTGGATAAAAACCGAAGGAGGGGCAATTACCATCGATTTAAATACAGGCAAACTTTTGTCGGATTGCTACTCTGGCTTCCGTTATGATGTAGGCGAACCTTTAAAAGAACACCCAGTAACAAAAGTTCAATTCAACACTTTTACAGTACCTTTTTTCGACCAAATAAAGGAGATGGTTATTAATTCAGCTAGCCTTATGCCTGGCTTGCGTATCATAGGATGGGATATTGGTATTGGTGAGTCGGGCCCAATTTTAATTGAAGGAAATACCGACTACGACATCACTTGGAACGACTATGCAATTGGTGGTTACCTATCCAGTCCTGTTTTTATGAAAGCCTGGAAAGAGTTCAATAAAAAGTAAACACTGTTACACAAAAACTTTTAAATGATGGATTTATCGACATCGTACATGGGTTTTAAACTCAAAAATCCTATTATTGCTGGCAGCTCGGGGCTTACCGACTCAGTTGATAAAATTACTGAGATTGAAAAGCATGGTGCTTCGGCCGTTGTGCTACGTTCAATTTTCGAGGAAGAAATTCTTTTGGAAATGAATGCTAAGTTGCAGCAAATGAGTACGAATGGCTTTGTATATCCCGAAACTGTTGGCGACTACGATTATTTCGATAAGGTAGAAGAGGAAACCACATACAAATACCTAAAGTTAATTCGCGATGCTAAATCGGCAGTTCGAATACCTGTATTTGCCAGTATTAACTGCGTTAGCCCGAAAAACTGGACATATTTCCCGAAGCAAATTGAGGACGCAGGTGCCGATGCTATCGAACTCAATTTATTTATTCTTCCT
The DNA here is from genome assembly GCA_025361285.1 of Bacteroidales bacterium. Lineage (GTDB taxonomy): Bacteria > Bacteroidota > Bacteroidia > Bacteroidales > JAAUTT01 > JAAUTT01. The sequence continues at coordinate 11,965 of JANYAP010000183.1, forward strand.
ACCGATTTTAACCGTACAAGTGCCGACAACGAAAGGGTTTACTTCAGCATTATCGATGAGGTTCAAAAGCAGGCATCTATTCCCGTTTCGGTTAAAATAAGCTATTACTTTTCAAATCTCGGCAAGTTAATTCAAGATATTTCGAAAACAGAAGTTAAAGGTATTGTGCTATTTAACAGGTTTTATAGTCCTGATATTGACATTGAAAACCTAGAAATCAATTCGAGCTTTGTGCTAAGTAATCCTTCCGATATAGCCATATCGCTGCGTTGGCTTGCAATTATGTCGTGTCGTGTAAATTGCGACTTGGTGGCTTCTACAGGTGTACATACTGGTAAGGACATGATTAAGCAACTGTTAGTGGGCGCTAAGGCTGTGCAGGTTGCATCTACTTTATACAAAAACGGGTCACAGCAAATAGGGCTTATGTTGGAAGAACTAAAAACATGGATGGGATCCAAAAAATTTGAATCGATAGCCGAATTTCGCGGTCAACTATCTCAAAAACATATCGATAACCCTGCAGCTTTTGAGCGGGTTCAGTTTATGAAATATTTCAGAGGATTTAAAGGGTAACACTTTAATTAGAGTTACTAAGAAAACTCGTTAAAATGTTAAAAACATGGTTGTATGTCAATATTTATAAGAAGTTTCAAATTTTTTTCTTGTTACTTTTTTATTCGCTTTCGCTCATGAGAACGCCTTCGGCTAAGTTTTCTAAAAAAGTAACAACTTAGCGATAGCGATTTCATGAACACCTTAAAAATAATATGTTGTGAATAAAGAAGAGTTTTTTTTAGAGGCGCTAATTATCAAGTAAATAATTAACCATTAGTTCCCCAATCCTTTTCGATGCACCCGAACCGCCACATTTTTCGAGCAATTCGGAGTATTTCGTAAGCATTTTTTCGCGGTAATCGCACTCGTACAATATTTTACCCAATTCGGCAACAATATCTCTATCTAGGTTGTACTGCATCAATTCCTTCACAACTACTTCATCCATAATAATATTTACGAGCGAAAAGTATTTAATCGGAAAAAACGGCTTTCCAATAATATAAGTTGCGTTACTTATTCGGTAAACAACTACTTGCGGAATATTGAATAAAGCTGTTTCCAATGTAGCTGTGCCAGAGGCAACTACGGCAGCAGTGGAATTATTGAGCAATTCGTATGTTTGGTTAAAAACGAGCTTACACTGGCTGTTAGCCATATGTTTCTGGTAGAAGGAAACTTCGAACGACGAAGTGCAAGCTATAACAAACTGATAACCAGTAAATCGACTAGTTATGCCAGTAATAATAGGCAGCAATTGCGATATTTCCTGTTTACGGCTTCCCGGGAGCAGCGCAATTATAGGTTGTTCGGTTAGGTTGTTTTTGCGAATAAACTCCTCTCTACTACACATAGTTTGTTTACGTTCCTCAATTGCATCGATAAGCGGGTTGCCAGCGTAATCGACTTCGTAATTATGCTTGGCGTAAAACGCTTTCTCGAACGGAAAGATAACGAACATTTTATCGACAAACTTTTTAATAGTTTTTACACGCCCTTCCTTCCATATCCATACTTTAGGCGATATGTAATAATACACTTTAAAACCATTAGTTTTGGCAAACCTTGCAATTCGAAGGTTAAAGCCTGGATAATCGATTAATACAACTACATCGGGTTTAAACTCAATAATGTCGTTCTTACAGAATTTGAGGTTGTTAGCTATTGTACGAGCATGAGCAATAATTTCGAATGCGCCCATAAATGCTGTTTCGCGGTAGTTTTTCACTACGGTAGCACCTTCGGCTTCCATCAAATTGCCGCCCCAACCGCGTATTACTGCATCGGTGTCGGCAACTTTCAATGCTTTTACTAAATTGGAGCCATGTAAATCGCCCGACGCTTCGCCAGCAATAATATAGTATTTCATTAAATATCAAATAAATATCAAATAAATATCAACATTCCCAAAACAACAAAAGTAAGAATAAGCGTTGCCATAATTACGCCGCGTGCCGAATAATAATGATTGCGCCACAGAAACAAAAAGAACAAACCCAAGTTTGGAATTCCACATAAGCTTATCAACTTGGGCAATACCTCTATTTTGGAGGTATGTTTAATAAAAAACGATAACGACACTTCTGTGAAACTAGTGCTATAAAACATAAGTAATGATAAGGCAGGTAATAATATACCGAATATTAGCCCTAAGCCAAGCGAATCGAAGCGTGAACGCATATTTTATTATTATATTTTAAACAGAATTGTGATTATCATTAGCTTATAGCCGATGTTGGGTGCTGACATTATTATCGTATTAATTCATCCAATATCCTTACTGAATCTGAAATGCATTTCTCACATACAAATTCACTAAGCTTATTGTCCTTCATAAATTGGCGACCTTCTTCGGTTTGTAAATCGCATTTTAATAGCGATTTACAATCAATAGTGCCATGTATTGCTTTAAATTTATCACTAAAACTTCGCACCATCGAATATGTCTTATCTTTGCTTGCTTGGGTGTCTGAATCCTTTTTACAATTATAGATTCCCATAACCATAAATGAGCCTGTTACGGCTCCGCATGTTTCCTGAAGCCTTCCCATTCCACCTCCAAATCCACACGACAAGCTCATTGCTAAATTGTTGTCGAAACTTAAATCTGTTACATAAGCCGATATAACTGATTGGGCGCAGTTTAGCCCAGATTTAAAGGAGCGAATTGCATTTTCTTCAATTTTTGTCATTGGTTAATGATAATTTATTGATTTAGTTTGAATTCCAATTGCTTTGATAATGTCTGTTTAACTGCACAAAGATTAATTATATTCATCAAATAATCCTTGTCGTTATAGTTTAATGAGTCGTCGAGCGAAATTTTGTAATTGAAAAGTTGACGAAAGTATTAAAGAAATAATAAAACCCGTAACAGTGTGTTCATAAACTAGAACTAGTAATACAAAAAATATTTTAGGAATGTGCGTTATTAAAAAACCTCTTATTCCGGCTTTGTCATTATTGTTTATAAGTTTCCATTCCTTCCAGTACGCCGAATCAATCTCATGGTTTATAAAGTATTGTTGTATAATATGATAAACCCAAAACAATAAGTCTATTCCCGTTAAGCATTTAATTACTATTAAACCTTCCAATCCCACTTGTTAAGCCTATCGATACTATCGTAAGCGGTCATATCTATCTGCACAGGCACTATGGAAACATATTTATGATGCAAAGCCCATTCGTCGGTATCTTCGGAATGCGGTTCGAGATTATAAAATTCGCCTGTAAGCCAGTAATACTCCCGATTGGCCGGATCTACGCGTTTGTCGAATTCTTCGCGCCATACCCCTTTGTTTTGCCTACAAATACGAACTCCAACTATTTCGTTTAACGGAAGCTTAGGAATGTTCACATTTAGACAAGTTCCTGGCGTTATGCCATTTTCAAGCGCGTTTATTGCAATTTTTCGAACGTATTGTATCGATGCTGTAAAATCGGGGTTTTTCGAGAAATCGAGTAGCGAAAAGCCGATTGATGGAATTTCGTACAAGCAGCCTTCGATAGCTGCGGCCATAGTTCCCGAATACACTACGCTCGACGATGAATTAGCTCCATGATTAATGCCCGAAACCAACAAGTCGGGTTTGTTATCGCGAAAAAGTTGATTATTAGCTAGTTTAACGCAATCGACTGGTGTTCCCGAAACAATGTAATAATCGAGATTTTCCTTTTGTTCAATTTTCTCCATCCGCAACGGCATATTAACCGTAATAGCGTGAGACATACCCGATTGAGGATGACTTGGAGCCACAACTATTAAGTGCCCATAAGGCTGAAGTGCTTCAATTAAAGCCTGTATTCCTTTAGCTCGGTAACTATCGTCGTTGGTAATTAAAATTACCGGTTTTTTAGGTTTTCCCAAAACATTATGTTGTTAAAATATAAGGGTCAAAGATACGGAAAATGTGGCTTTCATGCTTTCCGAATAATTTAAATAATTTAATAATGACAGTAATTGCAGTTACCGAGCTAACCTATAAACCTTGCCAGGAAGGGTTCGCACAATGCCCGCAAATTCGAGGTTTAGCAACATTGCCGAAACTTTACTACCAGGCATGTTCATTCGGTTGCTAATGAGATCGATAGATAATTCGCCGTTTTCGCGTAGCATCTGTACTATTAATTGTTCGTCGTCGGATATATTAATAAATAGCTCGGTTTGTTTAGGTGGCGAAGGTATTTGGGGCGAATCCCACCCTAGCATATACTCCAAATCGTTAATACCTTCAATAAGTGTTGCCTTGTTGGTTCGTATAAGCCAATTGCAACCAGTTGAATATTGGTCGTTTACGCGACCGGGAAAAGCCATAACATCGCGATTATACGATCCTGCAATGTCGGCAGTAATAAGGGCTCCGCCTTTAATTGCCGATTCAATAACTATGGTAACATCGGCCAAACCAGCAATAATTCGGTTGCGCTTAATAAAATTGTTACGGTCGATAATGGTATCGCTAATAAAATCGGTTACTAGCGCACCCTGTTTGGTAATTTCTTTTGCGGTAGTTTTATGCACTGCCGGATATAACGATGCTAAACCGTGCCCAAGCACTGCAATAGTTTCGAGTCCATTTTTCAGGGCCGATTTATGCGCGCAAATATCAATACCATACGCTAAACCACTAACTATTATTGCTTTGTGGTTATGTGCTTTTATGTCGCTCAGTAGTTTGTTGCAACACTCTCGTCCATAATCGGTTGCATTACGAGTGCCAACTATGCTAATAATTTTAGCTTGATTAAAATCTACATTGCCCATATAATACAAAATAACAGGCGAATCGTCGCAGTTTTTAAGGCGTGCGGGATATTTTTCGTCCAAATAGAAATGGTATCCTATTTCGTATCTATTAATAAATTCGATTTCTTTTTCGGCTTTCTCTAAAACTTTGTGATTTACAATCTGTTCGGCCAAATGTTCGCCAATACCGGGTATTTTAAGTAAAGTCTTTTTCTTTTCGCGAAAAACTGCTTCTACGCCACCAGTATAGGCAATTAGTTTTTTTGCATTAATGCTTCCAATACCGGGTATTAGGCTTACCCCGATCTTGTATTTTAGAAGTTCGTCGAGCATAATATACTTATTTGTAGGTGCTTTTAAGGTAGAGCTTACTGAACTTTTTGAAACATGGTAAGCGATGTAACCAATTCGTTTCGTTGGCGTTTACTTAGTAAACTAACACTAATAGGCGGATATTTAGCTATGTTTTGCGCTACTTTCTGATAGAGTATAACATAACTTTGCAGTCCTAGCAATTTTTTTCTAAATTCGAATTTATAAAACGTAGCCTTCTTTATTTCAACAGCTTGCAGGCGCTTACTGAAATGAGCAAGCGAGTAATACCGAAACACTAACTTCTGCCCCATATCGTTATAAAAAAAATAATAGTAATTACGTATCAACCCAAAGGAAAAATATGCGGCATAAATAAACAGAAAAAAAGATATCCAAATAGTAAACGAATAACCCATTAGTCCATTGTAGTAAAAATTAAAACTAAAAAACAAAATAATTGTTATGCTAAAAAGAAGTACGAAAAGTGCTCGGTTATATAGTTTAAGCCTAATTGTTGCTTTTTTGCTGTCGATAATCATAGTAAAATAGGTTTAGAAGCGAAGATAAGGATAATAACTACAATTTTATTTTTTTGCGACGTTTTAATTCCGTAGCAATAAGACTACGTTCGCGACTTGCTTGAGCGGCTATTGATGAGTTTTCGTTAGCGCTACGAATAAGATATGGAATCACCTTATTTATTGGACCATACGGGATATACTTTGCTACATTATAACCCTCGCAGGCTAGGTTAAACGATATATGATCGCCCATCCCGTAGAGTTGTGCAAAATATATTCTACTGTCGTTCTTTGCAACACCGTTCTTTTTCATTAACTCGGTAAGAAAAAAGCAGCTTTCCTCGTTATGAGTTCCGGCGAGTATCGAAATTTTATCGATATTGTAAACACAAAAGCCTAATGCCTGATTATAAGCTCTGTCGGTGCTATCTTTATCGGGCCAAATGGGCGATGAGTAGTTCATTTGCAAAGCTCTTGCTCTTTCTTTTTCCATAAAAGCACCGCGAACAAGTTTGAAGCCCAGTTTATACCCCTTGCTTACTGCTCGTTCGAGGCATTTGTTCAGGTACTCTAGCCTATCGGTACGGTACATTTGAATGGTGTTGTAAACAATAATTTTATCGCGATTAAACTTCTCCATCATTTCGGTAACTGTTTCGTCGATAAAATCCTGAAAAACAACATCTTCGGCATCAATCATAATTGAAATTTTCTTTTCGTATGCTTTCCAACAGAGTTCTTCAACGCGTTCGCGAAAAACGTTTGTGTTGCGCGAAATATCTATGCCGTTATTAGAATTTAAACGACTTAAAATATCTTCTCCGCAAATTGCCGATGGTTTTAAAACAGCGAAAGCAATATTGGCGCAACAGGCAGGCAATTCAATGCCTCGAACCGATTCGTCCATAGTTTTGCGAATTTCATCAATCGACTTATTGCCTTCAACGCTATAGTCGAGTATCGATTTTACATTGTATTTAGCTAATTTCACTACGGTTAAAACCGATTCATCTAACGATGTGCCGCCACAAAACTGTTTGAAATATGTGCGTTTTACAATCCAACTTACTGGCAATCGGTATTTTACGCAAAAGCCCATTAGTTTACTCCAAAACACATAGAGCGGTCCGATTTGGAGTATTCGGAATAGCCATAACGCTCTCCGTAATGACGATGTGCTTTTGTTGGCAAACGCTATTTCTGTATTTTCGAAAAAAATCATTAGATAAATTTGTTCAACAAATTTATAATTAAACCAGCAAGTTAACGATGATTTAAATCATACCTCAAGCTTTCGTAAAATTTAAAAATATTGCTTAGGCACTGATAAAAAAGCTTTTCTGAAGTCGTAGGCAAATTTCCCTAAATGCCATAAGGCGTTAGGTAAAAAGCTTTAATGCAAAAGTAATTATATTTAGTAGTAAACTACCAGCTTAGGCCTTTTGCTGCTTACTGAATAATCGCTTGAAGCTAACACAACCGAACGAAATGGAAACTCATCAACTAGTTTAAGCATAAAGCCATGGTTGTCAGATGGATGATTAATCATATCTTGAGCAATTGTAGAAATATCAATGGTATAAGATTGATACGACAACCAACTTTTAGGAACGACGACATTTAAATTGATAGTTGTGGGCTGGTTGCTCCAACAAACACTATCTTCGTTCCATTTCCTAGTTATTTGGCTAATTGTAAATGCATTATCGCCAGTATGTTCTGTAATATTTTGATAACTAAGAAAGTATAATGATAGCGTTGCTCGTTTAATGACGGTTTGAGCCGGAATAACGGTTAAATTAAATTCTATAAGCGATCGAGCGGTATCAAAAAAACCTCCATTAGTCCACGAGAACATGGTAAAATTGGCACTATTACCGAAGTTTTTGTTTGCCGTAATGCTTTCTATAATAGCATCTTTGCCGTTTGCACTATCGGGCTGAAACACTATTGCAATTTTAACGGTATCGGAAACCGATTCGTACCCAGACTCTTTTGTGCAACACGTGAGGATTGTGCTAAAAGTGCTGATAAATAATATGGTACAGAAAAAAAAATGTCGCAAAAGTTCGGAAATTAATATAAAACAAACGATTTGTTAACGTGGTAGTATTGTGCAATTTACCAAATTGTGTTTTTGTAATATTTGGCAATATTTCTATCCTTGCTAATCAAGAATGAATTGTTTACCGATGCATCGGCAGCAATCATTCAATCAAACGGATCGCGAGTAAAATTAAAATTAATTGCCTGACTTATTATTTTTGATTCAATGCTATTACTACTGTAACACAATCCTGTTTCGTTTAAAAACTATATTTCGGTTTTCGCAATTAGCGAAATGCAAACCCTACCCATTAATTAGCCCTAAGCCGCGCATGGTTAAACGATTTAGCCGCCCCGAATATAAGCAAATTAAATTGTTTAATGCAAATGTAATAAATTGTACGTAATACAAAATACGTAATCGAACGCTTTTTGTTCGTAATTTTATCTAGCAGCCCCAAAAAACACCCTAATGTACAAACTAATCATGGGGGGTAGATTTTTAAAATATAGTAAACGTGGGTATAATAGACAAAAGTAATGCTATTTATTGATTTAATTCCACATCAATTATTCGATATATTATTGAAATATTGATATTTATATGATATTCTTACGTTTTATAATGCCTTTTAAAATTCAGCTAAATTTAAATTTTGATCAAACTTTCTATTAATTGGGTGTTTGAGATTATTTAGCATTACTTTTGTCTATTAGACCTAAACGTGTTATCTAATAACGGTTTTATTTTGGATTGTGCTTAATGAAAGGGCTAAATTAGGGTGTATTGCGGCGCGATTTCTATACAATCTGCCAAGTTAGTAAGTAGTGATTTTAAACACGCAATTTTCGATGTAGCCCGCATTCAATTTGAGCCGATTCTGGTGCTAAATCACTCTTTAATTATTTTTGTTGTATGGATTCCATTACGACTCTTCAATTTTAAAATATATAAACCTTTAGGTAAATAAGAAATATCAATCTTTCCATTTTCTCTAATATCAAGTATTTTCAATAAATTGCTGTTTGCTGAATATACTTCGACTACACTAAACTGATTATTTTCTATTTGCAGATAGCCTTTTGTTGGATTAGGATAAACAAATAATGGCTCCACATTTTCTGCATTAGCAACATTATTCGTTGCATTTACACGAAAATCAACATCATATATACCAGTTTGAATTACTTCTCTATAATCTTTGAATGAAAACTTTAGTTTGTAATCCCCTGATGCTAAGATTCCAAGATTAATAGAATCAGTTTTTGGAGCACTCAAACATTTTATATAACTATCATATTTTCCACTCACATAAATAATATTACTCTTAATACTATCCTTTTCAAGGTTGTAGCCACAATTCCATGCGCCTAAAGAAGTAAAAAAGTAAACCGAATCTGATTGATAAAGGTTAACAGGTTTTAAATAAACACTATCTATGGGTAAAACTGAGAAATTAACAGTGTCAATTTCTTTTATTGTATATGGATTTGAATAAGAATTAATTACACTGTATATGATTCTATTTTGACCACTCTCCAATTTACCCAATAGCAAAGTGTCGTGAACATTAAACAGACATTTAGCATTACTATCAAAGGTACCACTTATGAAATACGTATTATACGTTACGCTGTCTAACTTTGATGAATATGTACACCCGCCACCTAAAGCATTAATATAACACGATATTTTAACGTTTACATTTTCATTTAAAACAGAATTTTGCGGCAATACTCTTAAACTATCTATCACAAGTGTTTGGCTAAATAATTCTATCACAAACAAATTGAAGATTAAAAAAAACATTAATTTTTTAGTTGGGTTCATAATATTAATTTTTAATGGTAGCGAACGCTTTTTGTATTATGCCACAGATTAACAGATTGTTAAATATTAAAAATGCTAATATAATCTGACAATCTGTGGCAATTTTCATTTTATAAATGGACTGTAATTAACACTAATATCATTCCTTAACTAACTTATCAACAAACACTTTGCCAGTATCAATAAGCTTTACGATATAAATGCCTTGTGGAAGGTATGTTATATCTATTTGATCTGAAATAGATTGGTTAACCACCATTTTACCTTGCAAATCGTATATTGCAATAATTGCATCTGAAGAATAGCCTGAAGGGATATACAACTTGTCCGAAGCGGGGTTAGGGTAACAATTTAGTTTCAAGCTTGAAGTTTGATTAAGTTGTTTTATATCAGTCATTTTAAGAAATGGTTTGCCATCTTCCCAATTTGCTACAACTTGTTTTCCAAACCAGTTTAAATCCCCAAGTGGGTAATCGTCGGATCCTGCGTATAAAATAGCATGATTCGTTGGCATCAAATTAAAAGGTAATGGCCAAATGAAATCGCCATTTGATTCTCCTGAAGGATGCCAAATATTTGCAAATGGATAATCAATATCTCTTTTGGAGTTAGGCAAGAAGTTATTAGCTCTATTCTTAAACATATTGGTGAATGCGTCTTGAGGGATATCTCCCATAGCAAATTGAGGATCGAATGAAGTTCCATTTTCTTGAAGAAAATTATTGTAAAAATCCCAGTTGTATTTTTTGGCGTAGTTATTGTTGGTTGGAGCAATAAAGGGTTGTATGGTGATGTTGTTTAAATTAGCAAATGCAAGAACAGTAGGGTCGTTCATTTTCAAATTATTGAAAATATTCACTTCCCTGCTTTTTGTTGAATCGAGAATATGGGGAAATATTGCAATATCGCCACAGAGGGTATCAGTTATTCCTGGCCCCGACCAGTCGTTCCAGTCTCCATAATATGTATAGTCGTCGGCAGGGAAATGGCGTACACCAACATATCCTCGGATTTGTGTATTGTAGAATATATTATTTTTTACGGTAAAGCTTTTACTCCAAGTTGGCCAATATGTTTCGCCCCAAGTATTGCAATAAGTGTTATGGTTGATAAATTCGGAACTGTTAGGGCCTACAAGACCAATATTAAACATACTACCACACAGAAAAAATGTGTTATTGTAGCTTTTATAGACGACACTATCTCCGAAACCTACATTTCCAATACCACCCCAGCTCATCCATGGTTGAGCGCTTAAATTGAATACAATATTATTTTTCTGTATAATCGTTAAGCCATTATTACCAATGGTTTCCAATATTTGGCTTGCTCCTTGTATAATGCAATTGTCAATAGTAATGCTGATATTTGGAGTGTCGATTGAAACAACTGCTCCTATTTGGTTTATGTCATTAGCATAACCCATCATTCCCAAATTTGTTAATGTGCAATTAGCTGCAATAGTAAATAAATGCTTGGCATTACTTTCTACTGTTGTTGAATTGTACTTTACTACGGCAGGAATCTCATTGGAGGGTTCTGTTTCGCCTATAATTGTTGTTGGTAAGGTTAGTTTTACCACTTCAGTAATAAGGTATTCTCCACCTCGCTTCAAAACCAGCGTTTCTCCTGGGTGTGAGGCAACAGCATCAATCAATGTGTTTTCTCCAGGGTCAACAATAAATTCAGCTTGCGAATATGTGAGTCCAACACTCGTTTTTGCAAAAAAAATAAAAAGTAATGCAATACTTTTAAGCCTTATAATTGCTTTCATTTCACAATCTTTTTAAATTTATACTTCAACATTTTCAAACAGTTTAATTATTTCGCTTTGCATTAATGCTCGGTTATATATTTTTACGTCGTCGATTCTGCCTGGTGTAAAATCGAATGTAGGCCTACTATATCTGGGTGTTTTTCCTATATTTATATCTGAGTTGAATCTCCTGAAATTGCCGTTAGCCCTCATTTGTATAGTTAATTCGCCATTAATATAAAGCTTTGTTGTTTGTCCATCGTATGTTCCAACAACAAAGTACCATTTATATAATTCGTACTTTTCGAAATTAGATTTCGGATCGGTACCTGCCACTATTTGAAAAATACCATTTACTGTTGTTATATAAAATACAAATTGTCGCTTATCCACTTCTCCTGTTACGCTCGAATATAAATTACCAATAATACTTATACCGTATTGATATCCTGAATAAAACGAAGTTTCTTTGCCAACTAAAATATTTTCGCCATTACCTTTAAAAGAGGTTGTATAATACCATGCACACAACGATATTTGTTGACTTGGATTAAGCATAGGCGAACTTTTTACAGTAACATAATCGGTAGTTCCATTTAAATCGAGCGCTGTATTAACTTCGTTTAATGCACCTGCGCCATACAATCCTAATCCCCAATACTTTCCATTGTTTTGGTTTCCGCTATAATCCAACACATCGCCATCGAACTTATAATAAGCTACTAAACCATCGTAAAGCGAATTTTTCTCCAACACCACTACCAATGGTCCTTTGTCCTGAGCTCGGTAGTGCAACCGAAGTTGTTCCTTTGTAAATGTTTTTCGGTAGGTTATATATCTATCCTTTGTAATTTCGATGGTAAAGTTGTTATGTCGCTCGGGCAACGATATTTTAGTTGTAATACCTAACGTGTCGTAATTGTTATTCCCTTCAATAGTTCTTGAAAGGAAGGAGTTAAGTTTACCCGAATAAACCAAAGTAGCATTGTTATATACTGCCGAATCGTTATATATTGATATATAAGCATTTGATGTTTTGTAGTTTTTAAACGTATCGTTAAATGCGAATGCGCCTAAGCGAAAATCGAATGTTTCGGAAATGTTGTAATTAAATGAAGTATATCCGAAATCTTCGGGTCGGCTATCGGCTGTACTAAGTACTTGGGGTGTTAGCGTTGAAGTAGCATTTCTTGTTACTGTAATTGTCAATGGAAGTGAGGTTTGTACTATTTGAGCTTTAACCGATTCCATTTTTGGCGAGGCGTAAACAACGTTATCGCACGCATCGAGTATAACGAATTCACATATTTTGTAACCTCCTTCGGCAATTGCAATTGGCTTACTAACGTAATATCCATTCATACAGTATATTTCAATTTTCTCGGTTTTTATTACAACATTACCTTGTAAATCTTCCACGGTAACTACGGCATTTGTAATGCCTTGTATATAACCACTATCGGAGGCTGATTTTATATAGCTTGTAGATGGAGAAACCGAAAATGTAAATTCGATATTGCCTTGTACTTTTTCCTCGTTGTTAGCTTTATTGCACGAAACTAATGCAAGTGCTAGCATTGCGAATATTTGTGCGATGAGGATAAGCAATTTCATTGATAGTTATTTTCGTTTAATTAATATTTGCCGTTTATATGAAATTTACTTTACTACGAGCAATTTGTATGTAGTGTATTGATAATCATTAAGTATGCGCACATAGTATATTCCATCGACAAAAGATCGTAAATCTATTTTTATATCGCTATGCGCCTTATATTCCGACGATAGAACATAACCTTGTGCCGATAATACTTCAACAGTAAAAGGATGTTCATTCTCTGAAGTTATAGTTATGTAATCGGATGCAGGATTGGGGAAGATTTCAAATTTCTCTTTATCAGTTATCGAATTAACTCCATTGCCTTCGTCTACACTACCCCAATAAAAACATTTGCTTAAGCTTTTATTATCAGTTATGTAAAGTAAGCCGTTGTTATTGTATGAACATAACAAAGTGCGGATAGTGCTTGGTCCACATAGTGGACGAGGTATGATGCTAGTTATCAATCCATTAATTGCACCAACGCCTTCAATCCAATCGGCTTCATTAGTAAATCTTATTCTTTTATGTAGCTCATTATTAATAGTAATCGAATCTATTGTATCAACAATGCAACTATAATAAGAAATATCAACAGTTTCTTTAATGTTAACACTAAAATCATACAATAACGTTTCAATGTTATAATTTGATTGTTCTTTAAAGTAAACTTGCTGAGCAGCAATATCTTCGCGAATAAAACCAACAAGGTTCCAGTATTTCGATGATGTATCGGTTTGTGATACCAGTTTTTTGTAAACTGTTTCACCTATGGTAGTATCGGTAGATATTTTAAATACTTCAGTAGTTATCGATGTGGTTTCAATTGTATTGCTATCGAGGCACTTTAAAAAACGAATTTCAGTTTGTTTAAGCACATTCCATCTATTACCTTCTACCACAAGTGGTTTATAGGTTTGGCTATGAAGGATACCTACAAGAAATACAAACGAAAGTTGAAGTAAAGTTTTTTTCATGGATGGTTGGATTTGAATTATGTAAAAAAACTAATGGTTAGTATTTTATAATTTTGATGTTTATAGTTGATACAGAAGTTTTTAACATTACCACGTATATGCCTGAGGCTAACTCCGTAATGTCAATAACCTGATTTTCAGTTACTGACTGCATTTTCTTCCACTCAAAAGGCTTTTAAGTAATAACTTTTTCATAGTTAGGAATTTAAATTGTTGATAATTAAGTTGTTCATTTTATTATACGAATCGATGAAATTTTAACATGCCACGCTTGATAGGAAACATCCTAAATAAGCAATCTGCAAAGGAATCCGCATTAGGAGTTTATGTTGACCAAAGCTTACTTTTTATAAGCAAACTCTGTAATAATCAATTTGTTGGTTCTTTCAATCTTTATCCAGCCATACTTATTAATCCCTTTGGCAGAAAATTTAAATCCTAAATACTTTGGGGATTTTATATTAACCCATTTACCATAACCGCCCATCGGCGATTTATTATTATCGTAGAAATACAATTTACGCTCCGAACTCCAATTATTTCGTTTACTTATTGTATCATTCAGGTTTAATGTATCTATGAAACATCTCATGCCTGAAGATAGGTCATCGATAACCTTTTCTGCCAATATCTCAAATGAATCGCTAGTTGCAACCTGATAATACTGGAAAAAAGCAGGCATACAATCAATAAGTATATTTGGATCATCTGATTGCGGACAGCATTCTGCGTATGGAGTATCGTTTAAATCTCCAACACTAAGAATTAAATCGTATATTCCATCGCCATTAATATCAATCGAGTCGGAACCTGCCATTTCCCAACAGCCAATTTGTTTTAAATTCACAGAAAACCCTGGTGAATATACCTTATGAGTATAGCTTTCATCATAAGCACCAGCTAAAACCAAGTCGGCTGAACTTTTACTGTAGTGGCCAAGCGTTTCTTTAATGCACGAAACAACCACTAAAATTAAAATGCTTGTAAAAATAATCTTTCGCATAGTTTTTTATTATTAATTGTAGGTTACAAATTGCTTATAATAAGTCATAAACCTATTCTCACAACTCTATTTAGCTAAAAATATGAACCTTTATTTATAAGACGCAGCAATTAAAAAACGTTCCCGAAAAAAACGAATTATTGTAAAAATATATTGAAGCCCGCACCAACACCCATTTTTTGAAACGACGAATAAGGGTATTTTTTATCGTTAACCAACGAGCGTTGGTAAAATGGAGCAACAAAAAGTCCGAAATTGTGCGTTATCTTGTAGTTAAGTGATGGCGCAAAGGCGGCACTTACATCGGTTTTACGAATTACCGACGATGACGGATTATTTGTATTTCCTTGCTTATAGCCTATTAGAAAATCGGTTACAAAACCTCCGCTTAGCAAAAGCGAAAGCTTTTTATTAAATACCCAACTATAGCCGAATAATGCATACACATTTAGATAGTTGTAATAATAATCGGACGAAATATTATCGGTAACAAACAACGAATCGTATGGTTCGTGGGTATTAGTCTGTATATTAGCCGAATAATAAGTTAGGAGTTCCTGTTGCTTTTCGTGATAACGAGTAAATCCAGTGCCAACCGAAAGAACAAAATTGCTGTAATTGTAATTCCAAAGTAACGCAAAGCTCTTATTAACAACTGATTGAGAGTTTGTAGCATTGGCGGTAGTAACGCTACTCTCGTTTCCGTTAATGTAAGGTGCTACACCAAAGCTTATTGAGTTTGGAGTTATGTGCGAAAGAAACGAATGCCCTGTAAGTAACGCATTGTTAGTCAAGAAGGATTGCGACGATATTTTCGAAAAAAACCTGTTAAAACTCGATTTCTTTTTTCCAGACGAAACCGCTTTTTCAATTTCCACAATTGTATCGGTTACCCTAAGAGTATCGGGTTTTAAATACACTGTATCGTATTCAAAAACAATTACTTCATTTAACGTATCGCGTAACGATGAGGTTTCTTGAGAAAATAATATAATAGAATATACGGCATAACTAAGTGTAACACAAAGCCTTTTAATATTCATGTAAATTAAGGTTATCTAATAAACCGTCAAATATATTAAAACTAAAAACATCTCAGGAATCTATTTTTTTAGTTTCTTCTTAATCACCACCGTATCCTTTAAAACAACGTTGTTTTGCTTAACAAAAATGGTTTTACGTACTCGTTTTATTTTTTGCGGTTCGAGGTTTGTAGTTGATAATGAGTCGATTGTGTTGTTGGTTAATTCGCCTTTAACACTAGCTTGCTGTGGAATGGTATTGACGGCTTCACTATTATTTTCGAGCTTGGTATGCAAACTTGGCTGCGATGAGCTTATTTTATTTTGAGGTGAATTGTTCTTAGTGTTTTTGTTAACTATCTCATTATTAGCAATATTATCGGTTTTTTTATTGTTAATTGCTTTATTGTTTTCGAGCGTAACATTCTGGTTTTCAAACGTATTTGGTATGGAGATTCTAAGTTTTAAAAATTCTTCGTTTTTGTTCAATATCTCAATCTTACTTTCAAGCAATTGAATTTTAGACGATAATGTATAGTTGGCAATTCCCAGAAAGGCTGATGAGCCTGCAAAAGCAAGTAATGCGCCCAAATAAAAAACGTTGAAAGTAGCAAAGCTAAATTTCATGAAGTTAGTTTTGCTTAACTTAGCGCTAAGAGCTTCCCAATCGGCGTTATTAGTTTGAGATTCAAACCTCCCAAACTTTTCGGAGTACAAGTTTTCGATATAATTCTTTTTGTTTTCCATAAAACTATTGACTAAGTTTTTCGAGACAAAATGAGTATAATTCCTTTTGAATCAAACCTCTGGCTCTAAGTAATCGAGTTCGAGATGTAGTGATGTCGATATCTAAAAGTTGAGCTATTTCGTCGTGCTTCATGTTTTCGATACACGATAGGTTAAATACAACTCGGTAATGTTCGGGTATTCGTTGCAAAGCGCCTAATAGCTCTGATTCGGACAGGTCGGCCGATAAAACGAATTCGGCGTTATTGTGTTTTAAATCAACGTGTTTATTATCGTTACCTTCCGATTCATTGTAATGATGATTATCTGAATAATGAAAGTTTGCTTCGTTAACATCTTCAATACTAATGTGGTTATACTTTTTATTATGCTTGCGTAGGTGCGAAATAGCTGTGTTTACAAAAATTCGCTTCATCCAACCGTCGAACGAACCTTTTTCGCTGTACTGCCTAATGTTCGAGAAAACTTTTATAAAGCCCTCTTGAACAACGTCTTTTGCAGTTTCGGCATCGCCAACATAACGCAAACAAACGCCTTTCATTTTGGGAGCATACATTTCGTATAACAACCTCTGCGCAAGTTTGTTGTACTGTCTGCATTCCTTTATTATTTCATCGAATTTATTCACAAAACAAAATAAGATTTCGTTTATAAGACGCAAAGATGAGAAAACGTTCCCGAAAATTCATCAAAATTTATTCATCAACATTTTTTATTGCATAAATAGGTGTGCAAATGGTATTTATAAAATAATTGAAAATATTTCACTTTTCTCATCAGGGTATAATAATTTTTTTGTGTGATACTGGTGAGAACGGTTCAAAAGAACATAAAATTAATAATCATTTAAAAAATCTGTATTATGAAAAATTTACGTATTTATTTCTCTGTATCATTGGTAGTTGTTGCATTATTTTCTCAGAGTTGCCAAAAGAATGAAGTAATTGAACAAAAAGCCGACACTGGCATTTTACCTGAGCGTTTTAAGGTTGATATCCCTACTTCGTTGAGCAGCAACCAGTCGAAAATCAAGTCGGCATCGGTATCAAACGCCGATACTATTAAAGGTAACGAAATTTACAAACACCTTAACTTTTTTATTGCGGTGGGTGAGGGAGCTAGCGATATTGTCGAAAAAATTATTGGCAGCATAGCTCTTTATCAAATCAATAGGCCAATGGTTATTAGCTATCAAAGCGATGACGATAATCGGGTTAAAAACCTAGTAGTTAAGGAGAATGTTGAATACAACGGCCGCCAATGGAAATACATGCTTACCATTACCGATGCCGCATCGGAAGGCGAAACTGATGGAGGAAAAGGAATGCAAATTCTATGGAATCCTAGTCCCATCGAAGGTATCGCAATTCTGCGTCCGTATAATATCGATAGGGTTAAAAACCTTAGCTCGCTCGATGCAATATTTCGCATTGAATATTCC
Organism: Bacteroidales bacterium; assembly: GCA_025361285.1. Lineage (GTDB taxonomy): Bacteria > Bacteroidota > Bacteroidia > Bacteroidales > JAAUTT01 > JAAUTT01. Next base: position 30,031 of record JANYAP010000183.1, read on the forward strand.
GAAGTACCTACAAATGAGTACGATTCGCACATGGTAGTTGAAATAGCCAACCTTCCAATGCCCGATGCTCGTATCGACCAGTTTGCTTTGCACAGCATGAAAATGTTTGTTGGGAAAAAAGGCGATGTGGTTGATGTTTATGGAAATTCCGATCATCCTAATGCTAAGTTCTTTACCGAAAGTACTGGTTTCGACTGGGCTTTTACGGCCTCGGGCTTTATTGCCGAAAACATTGGTGTTGCCGAAGTGGGTTTACCTCCATGTACATTAGATAAAAACGATCGCAAGGTAATTCTCGAAGACTACTCTATAAAAAGTGTTCTCTCAAAGCAAATAAACGACTGGTTTTATGGTGTGTACGGTGTTCATATCGATGCAAACGACTTATCGCAATATTTGCAAAATGCCGATGCTCCCGGATATTTTAATAATGGCGGTTTTGTTTCAGCTGGTACTTCGCCAGATGCTAAGTACAACGCTCTTTCTAACCGAATTAAGTTACTTACACCTTTTAACCCTAAATTAGTAAACGAATTGGCTATTGATTTTAAATAACGATTAAAATGTAATAGACTGTAAACCTATATTTTAATTGAGGTTTGAATGGATATTTCGTATGCATTTTACCGCCAAGTTTGCAGGAATTTTTGCAAGCTTGGCGTTTTTCTTATCTATAGGTTCTTTAATCTGCAAAATTGCGCCTTCCGAATATTTTGTTGTTCCTTAAAAGCGATTACCTTTGCACAATATATTACATAAAATAACTTAATAGAAAATCAGCGAGTTACCGTTATTTAGGCTTTGTAATTAAATAAGTTGTACGAAGGTTTGAATTACAAAACCATTCAGGAATGAAATCCATAAAAGTATGCTGTCATTCCGACGCAGGTCGGTACGGCAATGCCCTCACGGGAGGTAATCCCATACAAGTAAGCTATAGCATTACTGTCGAACATTCGTTTGAGATCCCGACCTACGTCGGGATGACAGCAACACTAATGGATTGCCTTCGGCGAGCTCGTAAACTCGATTCCGACCTACGTCGGAATGACACTTAATCGCATGACTTATTTAATTACAACGCCTTAGCTGATAATTCCAATATAAAATCAAAAATAATAAATGGTATGAGTTTATTCGACAAAGTTAACAACGACATTAAAAATGCAATGCTCAACAAGGAGCCAAAGGACAGACTTGAAGCTTTGCGGGCTATAAAAGCTGCGTTTCTTTTAGCCAAAACCGAAAAAGTAGGAGTGGAGCTTACCGAAGAGTTGGAGCTGAAAATTATTAATAAGCTTGTAAAACAGCGTCGCGAATCGGCCGATATATATAAAACCCAGAACCGTGCCGACTTGTACGATAGGGAAGTTGCCGAAATGGTGGTTATTGAAGCGTATTTGCCTGCACCAGTATCGATGGACGAAATTGAGGCTGTAATAAAAGCGGTTATCGAAAAAACAGGAGCTAAAGCTTTAACCGATTTGGGTAAAGTTATGGGTATTGCATCGAAGGAGTTAGCTGGCAAAGCCGATGGAAAAGTAATTTCGGAAATTGTAAAACGGTTGTTAGCCTAATGTTTTTCAATAGTTCGGTAGTTTTTTTTTCATTCATGCACGCAATTATTAGAAATACATAGAAATATTATCTTATTTCTATGCATTTCTAAATTATTGTATATAAGCGACTTACTAATATTTTATCGAACTATGCAATTAAAAGTATTCATCCAAGTTTATCCTTCACATCAAAACCTATTTTCATTAAGTCAGTCCAAAAGGTTGGGTACGATTTGGTTACAACCATAGCATCGTTAATTACCAAATTTTTATAAAGCATAGCAGTTGGGGCAAAGGCAAGCGCCATACGGTGATCCTTATATGTGTCGATATAAAGATGTTTGTTTGGTGCATCGCGTTTACCGTCACAAGTTAAAACTCCAGTTGCTGGTTCGGAAATTATAAAACCAAACTTTGCCATTTCGGTTTGCAAAGCAGCAATGCGGTCGGTTTCCTTAATCCGAAGAGTGTCGGCGCCCGAAATACGAAATGGTATATTCTTCATACACAGCGTTACCACGAAGGTTTGTACTAAATCGGGGTTATTTATAAAGTCGAATTCGAAAAAATTGGTTTGAGAGTCGGTTTTCGTTAATCGAACTGCGTTTTCCATAAATTGAGTACTAACTCCTAATTTTTCAAATAAAACAGCGATAGATGAATCGCCTTGAAAACTGTTCTGCGACAGTCCACGTATCGTAATATTGGCATTGTCGGCCAATGCTGCAATTTCGTACCAATAGGATGCTCCACTCCAGTCGGCTTCCACGGTGCAATTATGTGTGCGGTAAAACTGCGGAGCTATGGTAATTGTGTTTTCATCCCATACGGCATCTACTCCGAACGCCTTCATTAGCTGCAAAGTAAGCAGAACATAAGAAGATGAAATAAGCTTGCCAGTAATATTAATAGTTAGCCCATTTGGCAACAATGGAGCAACAAGCAGTAACGCGGTAATAAACTGACTGCTTATACTTCCATTAATATTTAACTGATGGCCAGTAAGTTGCATGCCCGAAGTTTTTACTGGCGGAAAACCCTCATTTTCAGCATAAGTAATGTTGGCGCCAAGCTGATTTAACCCATCAACCAACTCGCTAATTGGTCGGTTTTTCATGCGCTCGCTACCTGTAATTATTTTCTGTTGTGCTGTTGCAGCGTAAAATGCAGTAAGAAAACGCATTGCAGTTCCAGCATGTCCAATATCAATGCTATTTTCGTTGCTTTGTAAGGCTTTTACCATTACTTTGCAATCGTCGCTATCCGACATATTATTGATTACAAAGTCGTTACCCGATAGTGCTCTTATTATTAAAAGTCGGTTGTTAATGCTTTTTGAAGCTGGCAAATCAATTTCGCCAGTAATATCTTTATTATTACAATTTAATATATAATTCATTTTGAAAAGAATGGAAATTCGTGTTTTAAAGCGGTTTAATATTTTGAAAATAGTCAATTAATTAAAAATCAAATGTATGCAGTTAATAGTATTATTTAGTATACATATCGCTGCGTGCTACTTTCATTCTAATTTTTAATCAAAAGTAGGAATAAAACTTTAAAAATCTCTTAACGTTGTCTTTGAAGCGAAAATTTGCAGGTTTTTGCGCATATTAATATGCGCATACGCAATGTTGAGATAATTTGAAAAGGTTAAAATAACATGCCACAGATTCACAGATATTTAAAAATAAATTATTCTGCGAATCTGTGGCAATTTTCATTTTATTGCTGGACACTAATTACATTTTGTATCTCAAATAGATCTGTGTACCAGTGCTATAGTGTTTATTATCATAATATTACCTCTCAAACTGCAACCGCATACCTTTAACCTTTTCATTAAACAAGCCGTTATCGTAAACCAAGTTGCCGTTAACAAACGTATGCGTTACCTTTCCAGTAAACTTCTGCCCTTCAAGTGGCGACCAACCGCATTTGTATAAGATATTATCTTTAGCTACAGTCCACTCTTTGTTTGGGTCAAGCAGTACAATATCAGCATAATAACCTTCACGTATATATCCACGTTTGTTAACCTGAAAAATTTCGGCAGGATGGTGGCACATCTTTTCAACTATTTTACTGATTGATATTTTTCCTTGTTTGCGCAGTTCAAGCATCACATTTAGTGAATGTTGTACTAATGGTCCGCCCGATGGTGCTTTGGAATAGGCATTTGCCTTTTCCTCAAACGTATGCGGTGCGTGGTCGGTGGCAATAACGTCTAACGTATTATTTATCAATGCTTCAACAAGCTTTTCTTTGTCGTTCTTGGTTTTAATTGCTGGATTCCATTTTATTTTATTCCCAAGTTGTTCATAATCACTTTCGTCGAACCAAAGATGATGCACACATCCCTCGCCAGTAATTCTTTTTGTTCTTATTTCTCCTTCATTCGAAAGAAGGCTAAGCTCTTTAGCTGTAGATAGATGCAAAAGATGTAAGCGGGTATTGTGTTTTTTTGCCAAAGTGGTGGCTAACAAGCTCGATAAGTAACAGGCTTCCTCACTGCGTATTAGCGGATGGCATGAAATTGGAATGTTGTCGCCATATTTTTCCTGATAAATAGCCAAATTATTACGGATAGTTTGTTCGTCCTCGCAATGCACTGCTATTAAAAGCTTCGATTGTTTAAAAATCTGCTCCAACGTTTCGGGGTTGTCAACCAGCATATTACCTGTCGATGCGCCCATAAATATCTTTATACCACATACATGCTTAGGATCGGTTTGCAAAAGCTCGTCGATATTTTCGTTGGTAGCACCCATATAAAAGGAGTAATTGGCAAGCGATTTTTGCGAAGCCAATTGGTATTTATCTTCCAAAAGTGCTTGTGTAATGGTTTGCGGGTTGGTATTAGGCATTTCCATGAATGATGTAATGCCACCAGCTACTGCTGCCTTCGCTTCGGTATATATTTCGCCCTTGTGCGTAAGACCAGGTTCGCGAAAATGCACTTGGTCGTCAATAATACCAGGGATAAGGTATTTACCTTCGGCATTTATCACTAAATCATTAGGTTGAACTAAATCATTATGAAGTTCGCCATAAATAATTTTCGTAATTAGCCCATTTTCAATGCAAATGCTTCCTTTCCTTTCGGCATGTTCATTTACAATTATTGCATTTTTAATTATAGTTCTATTAATCATGTACTTGTAATTATTTTTTCAGTCTTATTAATTCCGACTTCTGACTTCTGACTTGTTTCTCACTCCTTCCTCTTATACTTCCTAAAATAACTCTTAAACTTCATCAATGCCACGCCCCATAAGGCTTCGTTAAAAATGCCACCGCTCATTTTCGATGCTCCAGCCTTGCGGTCGGTAAATATAATAGGTACTTCAACAATGTTAAACCCCGATTTCCAAGCAGTAAATTTCATTTCAATCTGAAAAGCGTAGCCTTTAAACTTTATCTTGTCTAACTCTATCGTTTCCAGAACTTTACGAGTGTAGCACTTAAAGCCTGCAGTTGTGTCGGCGATATTCATTCCGGTAACAAACCTTACATATTTCGAGGCGAGATACGACATAAGAACTCTGCCCATAGGCCAATTTACAACGTTTACACCCGATTTGTAGCGCGAGCCAATTGCCATATCGGCGCCACCTTCCGTGCAAGCATTATAAAGATGCACCAAATCTTCGGGGTTGTGCGAAAAATCGGCATCCATCTCAAAAATTATATCGTAGTTGTTCGCTATAGCCCACTTAAAGCCCGCAATGTACGCAGTGCCTAAGCCAAGCTTACCTTTTCGTTCTAAAATATGCAAATGGTCGCTAAACTCATTCATTAACGATTTTACTATAGCTGCAGTGCCATCGGGCGAGTTATCTTCAATAACAAGCACTTCAAAGAAAACATCTAAACTAAAAACCTTGCGAATAATCTTTTCAATATTCTCCTTTTCGTTGTAAGTAGGAATTATAACTATGCTTTTTGCCACTGCTTTACCTTATTATATGAATACTTTGTTATTTATTCGGCTAAGATAAATATTTTGCACGATACTATCCAATTTTTGATAATATTTTCCGCTTGTATTCAGTAGGATGGGGGTTTTTATGCAATTGTGTAGCACCATACTGTGTCAATTGTTTAGGGTTTTAGTGGATTTGATAATATAGTGTCCATTCATAACTTGTAAAATCCTGACAGGTTTTGTATTCTATATAACCTCGGTAATTTATAATTATAAGATAATGTACTTATTACCGAAAACCTGTCAGGATTAATTACGCAAATTATCGCCTTTAGGGATAGACACTGATTTACTATTAATAAATGTCGTTTAGCCTCCATAATCGGGCTTGAAATACTCATATTCATTGATTTGAAACAATAAATGAATATGAGTTAAGGTTGTGAAAGCCCTTCAGGCTTAACTTAACTAATTTATTTTTAACCATCTCACAATTAGTTTTTTATCGCATACCATTAAAATAGTTTCAAAATAATTTACCAAAGTATTTGGAATAGCCAAAAAGCGTATTACTTTTGCACCCGCTAA
>JANYAP010000200.1 GCA_025361285.1 Bacteroidales bacterium
AACGATATCATGTTTTTCCTGATGCTGTTCTTTCTTATTGCCTCTACAATGGTAAACCCCAGTGTAATTAAGTTAACGTTGCCAAAATCGCAGCATAACCAAACTATGCGAAAAACCGAAATTTCGGTTTCAATTACTAAGGATTTGAAGTATTATATTAACAATAAGGAAGTTGCATTTGCTACACTCGAAAACGAGCTGGTAACTATTACAAAAAAATCTTCGGAACCCACTGTGGTTATACGTTGCGATAATTCGATACCAGTTCAGGATTTAATAAACGTTATGCAAATTGGCAACAAGCTGAAAGTAAAAATGATATTAGCAACAAAAAGTCCAAATGGCTGAAACTGTATCATATAAGAGAAAATCGAGAATTTTGGGATTCTTTTGTACTTCAGTCGTTACGGGGGGTATATTGCTAATCCTATTATTCATTATTTTGCGAACACCAATTCCTCCATATCCTGAAGGCGGCGGCGGCGCAGGCGATGGTATTGAATTGAATTTGGGCTTTTCCGATGTTGGTATGGGCAGTAATCCGCAGGAACTTGCCTCGCCAGCCGAAATAAACAATCCTGAGCCCGAAACTAAGGTTCAAACCGATGAAGATGTTATTACTCAAGATATTGAAGACGCACCAACTATTAACGTGAACGCTAACAAAACTAAAAAGGTAAAAAAGGTTGTTGAAAAGAATGTTGTAACTCCCAAAATAGTTGAAAAGAAAACAATCGAAAAGCCTAAACCAATTGTAAATACCAAGGCTTTATATACATCTAAAAATAAATCGACTAGTTCGGATGGTAGCAGCAATAAAAATGGCGACCAAGGCGACCCTTATGGATCGTTAGCTTCAAAGGCATTTGGAGGTAAAGGTGGAACTGGTGGAACAGGTGGAGGAACAGGTGGAGGAAACGGTACTGGAACTGGGCCAAATGCTGGCAGTGGAATATCGTTTAACCTTTCTGGCCGAAACTTGCAATCGTATCCTAAACCAGAGTACAAACAGCAGGTTGAAGGTGTTGTAGTAGTGGAAGTTACCGTTGATAAGGATGGAAAAGTTACCCAAGCCGTTGCTGGAGTAAAAGGTTCTACTACTCTCAATGAAGACTTACTTGAGGCAGCTCGCAAAGCTGCATCGCAAGCACGTTTCGACAGAAAGCCCGATGCGCCTGCATTTCAGAAAGGTACTATAACTTATAGGTTCAGGCTCCAATAATTAATTTCTATCGCGTGTAAAAACCCACGTTTCGTGGTTCGAAAGCCGTTCGTTGTAAAGGTATCCATCATCGTCGAACGCTTTAATGTGCTCTAAATCTGTAATTTTATATTGAATAATAAATCGGCTCATTAACCCACGTGCCTTTTTAGCAAAAATTGCAATAACCTTATATTCACCATTTTTAAATTCACGAAACTCAATAGTTATTACTTTTGCTTTAAGCAGCTTCATATTTATAACCTTAAAATATTCAACCGATGCAAGGTTAATAACGGTAGTTGCTTTTATCGACAATAAACTGTTATTAAGTGCATTAGTAATTTTGTTTCCCCAAAATTGATAAATATTTTCCGACGAAATGGTTTTAAGCTTTATTCCCATTTCTAGTCGATATGGCTGAATAAGATCGAGTGGGCGCAAAATGCCATATAACCCCGATAAAATTCGCAAATGCTTCTGTGCATATTCAAAATCGACTTCCGAAAACGATTCGGCCTGTAAGCCACGATAAACTTCGCCTTTGAACGAAAGTATAGCTTGCTTTGCATTTTCGGGCGTAAAAGGAATACTCCAATTCGTAATCTTCTCTGAAGTCGATTCAACCAAGGTCGGGCTTATATCCATTAAGTCGGCAATTTGCTTTGTCGATAATTTACCTAAAGTTGTTATAAGGCGCTCCGACAAAGTAAGAAATTGCGGCATAGAATACTCATTAATAATGGTTTGCGACTTAAAGTTGAGTGTTTTAGATGGAGAAAGAAGTATTATCATAGGTAAAACAAATTATTTATTAATTCAGCTAACTTAAGGTAACAACCCCGTAACGAAGGTAATTATTGCTACTTTTGTTTCCAAATAAGGCAAATATGAAAGTTGTAAAGGAAATTTTAAAGTACTCAATAGTTTTACTCATTGGCGGTTCGCTTTTTTGGTGGATTTATAAAGACTTGGAAATGACTACACTTAAAAGTGGACTTTCTCAAGTAAATTATTTTTGGATTCTTGCATCGGTAGTGCTTTCTCAGTTAAGTAATTGGAGCAGAGCAATTCGCTGGAAAATGCTTATTAAACCTTTGGGATATAACCCCAAAGTGAGTAATATTTATTTGTCGGTTTTGGTAATGTACTTTACAAACCTTATAATTCCTCGTGCTGGCGAAGTTGCTCGCTGCACTGTTCTTGCAAAACACGAAAAAATACCAGCTTCAAAACTCATTGGTACTATGATTGTTGAGCGTATTGCCGATTTTCTTACCATGATGGTGCTTGCAGTTATAATATTTGCTATCAATATTGGAATGGTTAAGGAATTCTTTGCCGTTCATCCCGAAATTAGTGAGAATTTTGTTAAGTTACTTTCTATTTCAAACCTACTATTAGGAATTACGGTAATAGTTCTTATAATAGTTATATTTCTGCTAGTGAATCCGTTAAAGCATATTGGCTTTAGCGAAAAAATAAACAAAGTGAAACTCAATTTTAAAGCGGGCATAAAATCGATAGCAATGCTAGAGAATGTTTGGTATTTCGCTGGACATACCGTACTTATCTTTGGGCTTTGGTTATTAATGCTTTATGCTGTTTTTCTGGCATATCCGCCAACAAGCCACCTTACTATCTGGGCTGGTATGTTTACTTTTCTTATGGGCGGTCTTGCTATGCTAGCACCGGTGCAAGGTGGCATAGGCCCGTGGCATTTTATGGTTATCGAATCGCTATTTTTGTATGGAATTAATAAAAGCGATGGAATGATATTTGCTTTGTTAGCGCATACTAGCACTAATCTTATATATCTGATATTGGGGTTAATAGCCTTACTTATTTTGACAATAGTATATTCGCGGAGTAAGCATAAGGTTCATGCAAAACATGCTGATATTTAAATACTTGCAAGAAATGAGGGATTAAATATAATAGCCTGATAATGAGCTGATAAAACAACTATTCGTCTATTTTCAAACTCATTAAATGTAATACTCTGTAGTGTCAATAAGCCCCGCCCTCATTGCGTACATAAGCAGTTCCGACGAATTGTTTATGCCCAGTTTACGAAAAATATTTTTACGATGCGTAATAATGGTGTGAAAGCTAAGATTCTTATTACTAGCTATTTCTTTAGTGGTTAAGCCTTGGGTAATTAGTTTTACTATTACAATTTCCGAAGCTGTTAAGTTACCCTGTTCGGCGTTGTTTTTAACTGAAGTTTTATGCTCTAAAATAACATCCATTATTTCGCTACCGAAGTATTTTTTGCTTTGCAGCGTTGCATTAAAAGCATCCATAAATTCGGTCGATTCGCACGTTTTGGCAATATAATTAGTTATGCCACAATCAATTATTTTAAGAACTGCGTTAGCCGATTTATTGTCGGAAACAACTAGTATTCCAACCAGTGGATGCGCTTTTCTGATGTTTCGTAAATCGGCAATATCGTTAAAATCGAACAAATCGTAATCTATAATTAATATGCTTGGCTGAAAGGTCTTTAACGCTTCCTGTAATTCGTGGTTGGTGAATACCTCCTTAATATTTAGCGAGTTAGTGTAAAACGAAGTTAATACTGCAATTATGCCAGTACGTGTAAGTGGTTGATTATCGGCAATTAATACGTTCAATGAAGTAATTTTTTATGTAGGTGTAAAGCGAATTTAGTGGTTGCATTTATTCCTCCACCAAATATTGATTAAGCTTTTGCATAAATAGTTCAATTTCAATAGGTTTGGATATAACATCCTCGCAACCACAACTTATACATTTATCACGCACCTCTAAAATGGCAAACGCGGTTTGTGCTATAATAGGAATATCTTTACGTAATTGCTTAATTTCCCGAGTAATTTCGTAACCATTTTTATCGGGAAGTTTTATATCCATTAGTATTAAGTCGATTTTATTAATGGTTTTGCACAATTCCATGGCTTGTTCGCCATTTTCGGCATGAAGTAATTGCACTTGAGTTTTTTCTAACAATGCTTCAACAAACTGATAGTTAACAGCGTCGTCCTCAACAACTAATATAACTTTATTTTTCCAATTTGGTTCCAAACGTGCCTGATTATTTGGTATTATGTCAAGTTTATTTTCAAACTTTTTCGATTTTCCTAGCTTGTCCATAGGTATTGTAAAATGGAACTCGGTACCTGAATTAAGTTCCGATATAACCGAAATTTTTCCGCCAAACGACTCGATAAGATTTTTCGATATAGTTAAGCCTAATCCAATGCCACTAAGGCGTTGATGAGTAATATCCTCAAATTGCCAAAAATAATCGAACAGCAGTTTTACGTCGTCCTTGTTAAGGCCTGAGCCAGTATCAATTACAAAAAATTCAACCGTTTTACCATCTTTTATATTATAGCCAAATTTTACGCTGCCCTTACTTGTATTTAGTAAAGAAAAGGATAAAATATTATTTAAAATTTGTTGTAAGCGCCCTGAGTCAGTGGATATTGCGCCATATTCCTCGAGTGGATTTTTTTCGAGTATTAGTTCAACCGAATCTTTACCCGATTTGAGCTTTTTTTGCAAAGTTGTTGCGAATATTTCATTCAGAAAATCGTCGAGATTAATTGTAGAGTAGTTAAGCTCGAGTTTACCAGTTTCGAGTTTAGATATTTCAATTATATCGTCGATTAGAGATAGTAGCTGATGACCTTTTTCGTTAATAATTTTGGTATATTCCAATTTTTTTAAACCACTAATACCTTCCATGCCAATAAGTTCGGAGAATCCAATAATTGCATTCATTGGAGTTCGCACCGAATGCGACATGTTAGCTAAAAACGCCGATTTAAACTTTTCGGAGCTGTTTGCTTTGTCGCGAGTTTTAAGTAGCTCTTTTTCTAACCGTTTAATTTCCGATTCTAAATCGCGGTTTTTTTGCTGAAGCTCATCTAAGGGAGGCTGTGCGTTATCCATCAGATATTTACATTTTAGATTAGTATTTCAATTGATAGCTGCTTAAAACAAATGTAACTATTAATCTGATAAATATCAAGTGAATAGAGATCAATTAAAATAATTCCACTTCGATATTCTGAATAAATGCTGTATAGGTATTTTCGTCGTCAACTTTGGCTTCCGACAAAAGCATTAAAACGTTAATATCTACGCCATCTTTGTTAGTAATTTTAACTTCTTTGCGAGCACCAATGGTTTTATTAGTGTTCGATGAAATTAACACTTGAATAAATTCATCTTCTTTTATATTCGCTTCCGAGAATAATATCCTCATATTCATTCCAATAGTTTCTTTTTTAGGCATTCCCCACAGATCCTCAGCTGCCTTATTAAAAAATTCAATTCTACCTTCCTGATTTATAGTAACAATAGCATCGAGAGCACCTTCCAACGTACGTTCGTTACGTATTTTAACTTTCTCAACTTCTTTATATTGCTGCTCCATTTCGGCCTTTGCTTTGTCGAGCTTTCTGCTAAGTTCGGCACCTGCTTGCCTCAATTTTTCTTCTTGTATTCGAAGTTGCTCCGTTTGCCGCTGGGTTTCTATTTCCATTAGCTTCTCTTTGGTAATTTCATTTAATATATAAATTACCTTATTTACCTCGCCATACATGTCGTTTACAACGCTTAATGTACCTCTAAACCACTTTTCCTCCTCGGTTTTAGTTACATGCTTTAATTGACCTTGAAAACTATTTCCTGCAATTACTTTATCCCAAATTTCGCGGAACGAATTTGTTTCTTCGCGAGGCTGGAAATCGAAGATGGTTTTGTTCGATATTTCTTCCATGGAGTATTGCATGGTAGAAAGGAATTTTTCGTTGCAGTCAATCGTGTCGCCTTCGGGGCTGAATTCGGCCTTTAAACTCGAACGATTAAGGGCTTCTATTTGAGATTCGAAGTCGAGGCTTTGTTTTTTCTGATCGGTAGTATCGATGGCTAAAAACAATATTCGCTCAACAATATTGTTTTTCTTTAAACAAGTAAACGTTGCCATTGTCCACAAATCCTTACTCTGCTTGGTTTGTAGCTTAACATCTCCCTCAAAATGCTCGGATCCATGTGTTAAGCCTTCCCAAATACTATCGAACCACTCTCTGTCCTTTTTATTAATAAACATAGAGATGTGCTTGCCTTCAACATCAACATTATTAGAGTATCCAAGCTTTTGAATAAATTTATCGTTCGCGTAAATAAGTGTTCCATCATAAAGAAATTCCGACCGTATTAACGTGTGATTAACCGAATTAGCAAAGGTGAAAAACTTTTCGTTTTGGCGCTCAGCTTCTTCCTGCGTGGCCTGAAGTTCCTCCATATTTTGGCGCATCTGTTCTTCCTGAGTAGCAAGTATTTCGGCTTGTTCCTGCGATTCGTGCAACAAGTGAGCGGTACGCAAATTTATTTTTACGGTTGATATTGTTGACGCGATACTTTCGGCAACTTTTTCGATAAACTCAATTTCGAACTTTTCGAATTCGGTAAATGATGCAACTTCAATTACGCCATGAATTTCGTCGTTAATTACCAGAGGCACAATAACTAGACTTCGCGGATTGGCTTTTCCTAAACCCGATGTAATAGAAACATAATCGTTGGGTATATTTGTAATGTGAATTGTATGCCTTTCCATGGCGCACGTTCCAATAAGCCCATCGCCCCAATCAATACGTTTATTAGCAAACTTCTTACGGTCGTAGGCGTAGCAGGCAGTCATTTCAAAAAACTTTGCTTTACCTTCCTCTTGTATTATAAAAAAGCCGCCTTGATTGGCGTTCAGATATTTAATAAGGTTGTTTATTATATCGAAGGAGAGAACTTGAATATTATCGTTATTTTTTCGTAGTATTTCGCTGAACTTAGCCAATCCTTCGGCAACCCAGTTTCGTTGATCGTCTTCTTTGCGACGCTTCAATTCAATTGATTTATTTGTATTGAGGTTGTCGCGTAAATTAATGAGCGATTTGCCTAATTTATCCTCGTCATCCTGTATATCGTACACAGCATCAAGATGATCGTTGATTAACTTGTTAGTAAAATCAAGAACTTTCTGCGATTTTTGTAATTCCTTATTTAATAGATGCTCGGTAGCACTAATTTGGGCATTTACTTTAATGCCTAAGTAATATCCTATATATCCTAAAATTACAGGAAGAAGATCGAAAAGCCAGAGAATAGGAAATTGATGGTGTAAATAAAGTAATCCCCAATAATTTATTGGTTGGTTGAAATATATTATCCCCCAAATAAAACTTACTGTAAGCATTGATATTCCGACTATTACACCAATTGTCGACAAATATGCTGACCGATGCTCAGAAACAAATTTATTCATAAAGAAGTAAGTCATTCATTGTAAATTCGTAAGTGGCAATATACTATATTTTATAATTATCTGTAAGGTTTTACTTACGTTTTTTTGAAATTAATTGAATTTGTAAAAAGCAACACCTCGGTACATTTTTGCAACTTGCTAATAATTAACAAGTTGAAATACATAGAAATATTTTTATATTTCTATGTATTTCCCCGTATTAAAAATACGTGAAAATTGAACAATTATAAGTTTACCGAACTTTATAAATAGTAAGCCTCGACTTGTTATACACTTGCAGTGAATTGTTTAGCCCAAGTCATTGTTGTACTGGCAATTTGATCGAGTGGTAAAATTTTTTCAACCGCACCCGCTTTAATTGCTTCGTTAGGCATGCCGAATACTACGCACGATTTTTCGTCCTGCGCTATTGTTCGGGCGCCAACTTCTTTCATCTCTAAAAGTCCGCGTGCACCGTCGTCACCCATACCAGTCATAATAATACCTATTGCATTTTTACCGGCGTAACGCGCTGTTGATCTAAATAAAACATCTACCGATGGCCGGTGTCTATTTACTAATGGCCCGTCTTTAATTTCAACGTAATATTTAGCACCGCTCCGCTTTAGAAGCATGTGGTGGTTACCTGGCGCAATAAGTGCTCTTCCTCGCATAACAGTATCGCCGTTTTCCGCCTCTTTTACCGAAATATTGCACAGGTCGTTAAGTCGGTTTGCGAACGATTTAGTGAAGTTTTCGGGCATGTGCTGAACAATAACAATTCCAGGACAATCGAGGGGTATTGCTTCCAAAAAAATGCGAAGTGCATCGGTTCCTCCTGTTGATGCGCCCACAGCAACAACAAGTTCGGTGGTTTTTATCATGCTCGATTCGGAAGGAATCATTTTAGGAAGTATAGCATCGGCCGAATATTTAGGCTGCACAATATATTCGGGTTGAGGTGCTGTTTTTCGCTTTATTTTTGCCATAGCGGCTGCCTTAACAGCATCGCACAAACGTATTTTCGATTCTTCGATAAACCGTTTTGTGTCCATTTGAGGCTTTGCAATAATATCGATCGCCCCGTATTCAATGGCTCGCAAAGCAGTTTCAGTACCTTTGGCTGTTAAACTCGATATAATAACAACTGGAATAGGATGTTGCGACATTATTTTTTTAAGAAATGTTAACCCATCCATTCGTGGCATTTCCACATCTAAGGTAATAACATCGGGTACATCCTGTGCAATTTTTTTTGCGGCAAAAAAAGGATCCGATGCGGTTCCTATAACTTCAATTTCGGGATCGGAGCTAAGTATCAATTCGAGTGTTTGCCTTACTACTGCTGAGTCGTCAACTATTAAAACTTTAATTTTTGCCATAGCCTAAAATGTAAAATGTAAATAAGTAACGACACTACATCGTTTTTTGTACGTATTTCTGCCTAACATCGCCTGTTACAGTTAGAAATTCGATTTTACGACCAAGCTTACCGCCAACCGACGAACTAACAATTGTTATTTTGCGTTCCTCAAGTTCCTGTTTGGCCACTACTATATTGCGTGCCCCAATATGAAACTGAACTACTTGTGTTTCAATTACTTCGCCCCCGCCAAAAATTTTGGCTCTCAAATTATTTTTATTGCACCCCAACGCAAGCATCTTGTCGATAAGCTTTTCGATGGCAATATTCCCATATTTTGGCGATGCCAAACCTTGCCCATTCCAGTATGGAAGCATAAAATGATTCATGCCGC
>JANYAP010000011.1 GCA_025361285.1 Bacteroidales bacterium
TTTATTACAACCTATATTGGTGTAAATGAGGGCGTCGGGCTTTTCAATTTTTAGTCTCCATACAAAAAGTTCGTGTAATATCTTACAATATAAGGCATTAGGAACAGGGCAAACGCACCTAAATTTCTCGAAATACTTTTAAACATGTACCTAAGATTTTTTTTGTTACTTTTTTATCGAAAAAAGTAACCAAAAACTCTAACTGAAAGAACTCGTTCCGCCTAGCGGCTTCACTCAAACAGCTTTCAGTTATCTATGGCATTCTTCGTTTAGCCTTCGGCAGCACTGACTTATTATTTTCGACAAATACAATATTTCATAGCTACCGAAGGTTAAAAATAATACCATATAAGGCGGGGTGCTGTTCGCGCGAAGTCGAGGAACTTAGCCGAAGGCGATCTCTTGAGCGTAGCGAAAAACAACGAGACGGAGCAAGTTCAGCCCGCCAAAAGTTTATTGTTACTTTTTTATCGAAAAAAGTAACAATAAATCTTTTAAACATGCCAACTACAAGGTTTTCAATAACTATTTTAATTGTTACTGGTTATAAAAAAACTGTAAATTTAGATGCGTTTGTCCCCCACGTGCAGTAATTTTATCGCTTGTAACGCATGTTTTGTTTATCTTAGCACCCATAAAAAATAGTGTTGCTCACCTATATGGTGATGTGTGTTTTTGTTTGATTTACACATCTAAGATACACATTAATAATATATTAAGCAAACTATCTTTTACATATTTTTACTCGAATCGCTCAAACTAGGGAATAATAACAATTTACAAGGCACGAGCGTTATAATTGCATAATAAAACACTTAGGTAATAGTTGTAGCTTATAATAATTACCATAAAACACAAAACCCCTTGAAAATTTTCACTTTCAAGGGGTTTCTTAGTAGCGGGAGCCAGACTCGAACTGACGACCTTTGGGTTATGAGCCCAACGAGCTACCACTGCTCCATCCCGCAATATATCTTTATTTGTGGTAGTCTGCTTTTTCGTTTTTAGCGAGTGCAAATGTATAATAACTTTTAGTAATCTCAAAAAAATAAGTGTACTTTTGATGAAATTATTTTCAATATAATAGAATTTATATGCCACGAGTCTTTAAGGTAACTGATGTTGAGAACGATGAGAAAGAATTACGAAAGGATTATTTCGACCGTCATACCCCAATTATTATATGTTCGGACACGGCAAACAAAGGCGAGAAATTCTTAGTAAAAGTACGTGTAGGTACTCAATACCTTCACCCCGATGACTTTAACCACTTTATTTCGTACATTCAGCTATGGAATAGAGAAACACTTTTGGCCGAAACTCGATATTTGCCTGGAACGTTCGGAAATAAGCCAGGTAATCCGGAAGTCGATTTTTTTATTGTGCCCCCCGAAGTTAGCATGAACCTTACAGCCATGAGCCTTTGCACGCAACACGGTCTATGGATGTCGGATGCAAAAGCTGTTAAAGTTATTTAAAAAATACTTATCTTTTCGCCCTATAAAATTTGCAACAAAACATATTACTCGAATATGACTACCATAAAGCGTGTAAGGCGCAGAAAACTGCTGATGAACAAGCTGAAACACAAGTATAGGCTTGTTTTTTTTAACGATAACACCTTCGAAGAAGTTTGGCATTTAAGGTTATCGCTGCTAAATGTTCTTTCGGTGGTAGGTACTGTTTCGGTTTTTTTAGTTACCGTTGTTGTTATTCTAATGGCATTCACCCCGTTACGCGAATTTATTCCCGGATATCCAAACCAAAGCATGCAAACAACTATAGTACACAATGCTTTACGCCTCGATTCTCTGGAAAATGAAATACGAATTCGCGACCAATATTTTGCAAACCTTAATGCGCTTATTTCCGGAGAAGAGCCAATAAATTTTGAAACTTCGAAGGATTCGGCTAAAAACTTTACCAATATAAAATTCACAAAATCGGTTCACGATTCCATGCTTCGACAACGTATTGAGGAAGAGGAGCAGTTTAACTTCTCAGTTTCGTCGAAATCAAAAGTGGAAAGTTCTATTTCCGATATGCACTTCTTTACACCTATTAAGGGTATTGTAACCAATGTTTATAGCGCCGCCGAGAGTCATTTTGGTGTCGATATTGTTGCTTCGCCAAACGAAGTAGTGAAAGCTAGTCTCGATGGAACTGTTACTTTAGCATCGTGGACAGCCGAAACGGGCAATATTATACAATTACAGCATCAAAACAATGTTATTTCTATTTATAAGCATAATGCCAGCCTTCTAAAACGTATTGGCAATATTGTTAAAGCTGGCGACGCCATTGCTATAATTGGCAATTCGGGCGAGCTAACCACCGGACCACATTTGCATTTTGAGCTTTGGTATAATGGCAAGCCAGTAAACCCCGCCGATTATATTATATTTAATTAATAATTAAGTTGTTGCACATTAGCGAATGAGTAGTTCTACAAAAAAACATATAGCAATACTGGGTTCCACTGGCTCTATTGGAACGCAAGCATTAAATGTTATCGAGAGTAACTTCAATAAATTTGAGGTAGAGATACTTACGGCAAACAATAATGCCGATTTGCTTATCCGACAGGCAATTAAATTTGCACCAAAAGTTGTTGTTATAGGCGATGAAAGTAAATACCAGTTTGTAAAAGAAGCATTAACACATTTTCCTATCGAAGTTAGAGCGGGGTCGAATGCTATTGCCGAATGCGTTACCATGCAATCGGTTGACGTTGTGCTTACTGCGATGGTTGGTTATGCAGGCTTACTGCCTACAATAAATGCGATAAAAGCCAAAAAGAATATAGCGCTTGCAAACAAGGAAACATTAGTTGTTGCTGGCGAGTTAATTACGCGCCTTGCCGTAGAGAATGAGGTTTCGATTCTGCCAATCGACTCCGAACATTCAGCTATTTTTCAATGCCTTATGGGCGAAAAGCATTCTTCCATAGAAAAAATTATTTTAACAGCATCGGGCGGACCGTTTGTTGGAAAAGATACCGAATACCTTAAAATGGTTACCAAAACCGAAGCTTTAAAGCATCCGTGCTGGGAGATGGGTGCTAAAATTACTATCGATTCGGCAACCCTTATGAATAAAGGGCTCGAAGTAATTGAGGCTCGCTGGCTTTTCGATGTTACCCCACAGCAAATAGAGGTTGTAGTTCACCGCCAGTCCATAATACATTCCATGGTGCAGTTTACCGATGGTTCTATAAAAGCACAAATGGGTTTGCCCGACATGAGATTACCTATTCAACTGGCTCTTAGCTATCCCGATCGGTGGATATCGGATTTTCCACGCTTCGATTTCACTAAATATCCTACACTTACATTCGAAGCACCCAATACCGAAAATTTCAGAAACCTAGGTTTAGCGTACCAAGTGCTGCAAGATGGTGGCAATAAGGCTTGTATATTAAATGCTGCAAACGAAATAGTTGTAGATGCCTTTCTGAGAGATAAAGTTGGTTTTTTCGAAATGACCGATATTATAGAGCAAACAATGAAAAAAATACCCTACATTGCCACCCCCGATTACGAAAACTATAAGCAATCGAATTTCGAGGCCAAACGTTTTAGTGCCTCATTAATAAAATAATAACCCGAAAATAATTAATTTGTAATGGAAATAGTTATTAAAGCAGCGCAGTTTATCCTTAGTCTTTCAATTTTAGTGATTCTACACGAGTTAGGGCACTTTATGTTTGCTAAGTTGTTTAATACCAAGGTGGAGAAATTTTACCTTTTCTTCGACCCATGGTTTTCAATCTTCAAATTTAAAAAAGGCGATACCGAATATGGCATTGGCTGGTTGCCATTAGGTGGCTACGTAAAAATATCGGGAATGATTGACGAATCGATGGATAAAGAGGCACTTAAGCAGCCACCACAACCTTGGGAATTTCGATCGAAACCTACATGGCAGCGCCTACTTATTATGATAGGCGGCGTTCTGGTAAACTTCGTTTTGGCAATGTTTATTTACTCGATGGTTTTATTCGCTTGGGGCGACGAGTATTTACCAAACGATAACGTAAAGTATGGCATAATGTGCGATTCGCTAGCCTTGAACGCTGGCTTACAGAATGGCGACAAAATTATTTCGGTCGATTCGCAGAAAATTGAGGACTTTAGTAAAATTACCGCGCACATTCTTCTTAACTACTCCAAAACCGTTCAGGTAAACCGTAATGGCGAGCAAATTAACATACATTTGCCGGAAACACTAATCCCTGCAATGATAAAATCGGGAAAACGTGAATTTATAGCTCCCAGATATCCATTTACAGTAGGTGAATTTCCAAAAACCTCGCCCGCTCGCGATGCTGGTCTTCAAAAAGGAGATAAAATAGTGAAATTCGACAGTCTAAAAATCGATTTCTTCGACCAATTTAAATCCGAAATAGCAAAGCATAAGAACCAAGTTGTGGATGTAGGCGTTCTGCGAGGTGCTGATACCATGATGTTTAAAGTTGCGATACCAGCAACTGCTCTAATTGGTGTAACGGTGGGGGTTGACAATAATTTCTTCGAACTAAAAAAAATTAATTATAGTTTCTTCGCTTCGTTCCCAGCTGGCATTGCCAAGGGATTCAACACCGTTAGTAATTATCTGAAACAATTTAAACTTTTATTCGACAGTAAAACAAAGGCTTATGAGTCGCTTGGTGGCTTTATAACAATTGGCGGTATATTTTCGAGCGTTTGGGATTGGCAAGCCTTTTGGAACATAACCGCCTTCCTTTCAATAATTTTGGCAGTAATGAATATTCTTCCTATACCAGCACTCGATGGTGGCCATGTGTTATTTCTTCTATACGAAATAGTTACAGGGCGTAAACCTAGCGATAAGTTTTTGGAATATGCTCAAATAGTTGGTATGGCTTTGCTTTTCGCACTTTTAATATATGCAAACGGGAACGATATTGTTAAGCTATTTAAATAGAACCTAATACGTTTTAGTATGATGGGAACAGTACCCAACCCTCAGCTGCAGCTTGCGTTTGACTTTGTGCAATATACTGGGAAAAATATTTTCCTTACCGGAAAAGCGGGTACAGGTAAAACCACTTTTTTGCGACATATTAAACAGGTGTCGCCAAAGCGGATGGTAATAGTAGCACCAACGGGGGTGGCGGCTATTAATGCGGGTGGCGTAACAATACATTCTTTTTTTCAGATGGCTTTTGGACCACGTATTCCTTCTGATTCGGTGGATGCAGCGGCTCAAAATCAGCAAAATGCTACTGACGTTAAAAAATTCAGTCGCGAGAAAATGAATATCATGCGAAGCCTCGACCTGCTTGTTATTGATGAAATAAGCATGGTTAGGGCCGATTTGCTCGATGGCATCGACGAAGTTCTTCGAAAGTTTCGCGATCGAAACAAACCTTTTGGCGGCGTACAATTGCTTATGATTGGCGATTTGCAGCAACTTGCCCCTGTAGTTAAGGACGATGAATGGGCAATATTGAAAAAGTACTACGATAGTATGTTTTTCTTTAACAGCCGCGCCTTACGCAAAACGCAACACATTAGTATCGAACTAAAACACATCTATCGCCAAAGCGACAATGTTTTTATTGAAATGCTGAACCAAATACGCGAAAACAAGGTGGACGCCGACACACTTCGCAGGCTTAACGAGCGGCATTTGCCGAATTTTGTTTCGGGTAGTAACGATGGTTATATTACACTTACCACGCATAACTATCAGGCACAGCAACTTAACGAGTCTAAACTACAAACTCTAGCTTCGCAACCTCAAAGGTTTTCGGCAAAAGTAGAAGGCGAATTTCCCGAATATTCATATCCTACCGATTTCGACCTATCCATTAAGGAAGGTGCTCAGGTTATGTTTGTTAAGAACGACAGTTCGCGCGAAAAACTTTTCTATAACGGTAAAATAGGTGTAGTGGAATCGATTGACGACGATTCGATTATGGTTAAATGCGAAGGCGATATTGTTCCAATTACAGTGCAGGTTGCCGAATGGCAGAATATGAAATACAGTATCGACGACGTTACCAAAGAAATAAGCGAAAAAATTGTTGGTACGTTCGCTCAATTTCCGCTTAAGCTGGCTTGGGCTATTACTATACATAAAAGCCAGGGACTAACGTTCGAAAAAGCTATTATCGACGCCAACGCTGCTTTCGCTCACGGTCAGGTTTATGTGGCGTTAAGTAGGTGCAAAACTCTCGAAGGTCTTGTGCTTAGCACACCAATTGCATTGCGAAGCATAATAAGCGATTCGGCAATATCGGAGTTTACTACCGAAATTGAGCAAAATCCTACTGGCGAAAAACATCTATCGGAAGCTAGGCATATATATCAACTACAGTTAGTTACCGAACTTTTCGACTTTGCACCGATTATGCGTCAGCTTAACTATTGCACAAAATTACTCAACGAACATAAAACTAGCATTGTAGGTAATATTTTGGACGATTTTACGAAAATGTCGACATCGGTAAAAACCGACTTAATAGATGTTTCCGAAAAGTTTAAAGTGCAACTAAGGAACCTTACCGAAGCCAATTACGATTTGGAGAAAAACGAACCATTGCAGGATCGTATAAAAAAAGGGTGCGCTTATTTTATCGATAAAGCTAAGTTGCTGGTTAATAACGAATTGCAGAATATATCAGTTACTACCGATAACAAAGCAACCCGCAAATCGATTGACGATGCTATTGAACGGCTTCGAAAAGAGGTGGTTATAAAAATTGCTTGTCTCAACTCGTCTTCAACAGGGTTTACCATAAAGGATTACCAGAGTGCCAAGGCCAAAGCGTCTATAGAACAGCCCGAAACAAAATCTAAGCAAAACCTTGCCAACGAGAGTGTATCGGCTAAAATAAAGCACCCCAATTTATTCCGTACATTGAAGAGCTGGCGCGACGACCTTGCTAGCGAGTACGATATTCCTCATTATATGATTCTGCCACAAAAAACTATGGTAGAGCTTGTTACCCACTTGCCATCGTCGTTACAAGCATTGAAAAAAATAAAAGGGATAGGCAAGAATATTGCCAGTAAATATGGGGCTACTATTTTAGAAAAAATTAATAAGTATAAGACCGACAATAATATAGAGATTGTAATAAATTCCGATAGCGAACAAAAAGATATAGAGCCTGTTAAACCTAAAAAGGGCGATACACAGCAATTAAGCTATAATTTATTTAAACAAGGCAAAAGCCCCGATGAAATTGCCCGCGAACGATCTATGACCACAGGAACCATCGAAGGTCATTTGGCTTGTTTTGTGTTAACTGGCGAAATTCCTGTATTAGATTTAATTTCGAAGGAAAAGTATGTTATAATTGAAAAATATTTCACTGAAAATGGGAGCGAGCAGCTTAGCATTGCCAAAGCGGCTCTGGGCGACTTAATCTCTTATGGCGAGCTTCGTTTGGTGCAAAAGCATTTGGAATACACTAAAAGTTTAGTTGGTTAGTTTGAGTATAAAAATTACGAATTCCTTACTTGGCGTAATCTATATTGGCGTATTTTTTTCCGAAAAATAAGGTTAACAAATTTAAAATAAGGTTTTTAACTATATGTATTTAACCTTAGTAGAAAAACATGAACCCGAACAACCAACCTTATTACCTTATTGTTACAACAGTATTGTTTACATTTAAACTCTAACAAACAACGGATTAACCAATAATGGGTCAGGAGTTCTGAATTTCCGAATTCGTTTTTTATTTTGTAAGGCTTATACACTAAAAAACGGTTACACTTATTGTATTAATATACAACAGTATAACCTTTAGGAGTTATGATAAATGCGGCAATTCCTTAAAGATTGGGTATGCCAGTTAAATCAAAAGCTGTGTTCGATATGGTTTCGTCTTTTGTATCGGAAATGGTAAAAACCAAATCGTTATAGTCGAAATCGCCACCATATTGTTCGTCGTTCGAATTTATGTCTTCGAAGGTTAGCGCTAAATCGCCGCAGGTTTTTTCGCGAAAAAGAACATGTTGTTGCGAATTACCAATATTTAAATTTCTATCGGTGTAATCGGTATAATATCCATCACCAGCCATACCGTTTCTCCAACCAGCAGCCACCAAATAAAAGCCTACGACTGTACCTGCGGGAAACTTTCCAGTGCCAACCTGAACCATATCTCCCGTTATGAGCGAACCGCCACCACCTGCTTGAGATGCATTTGGAAAAAGCAATGCTTTGTTAAGTTGTTCTATTGTAGTAGGCATATTGTCAATGTTATAGGTGTAAAAACCTAACGAATTTCTCCAACCTGCATTTTCTCCTAAAAAGGTTATAAAAACTTCCGATTCTTTTAACAATACAACTCGATTATTTGCCGATTCATTAAATAGCAAAGGGTAAGCTTCGCGGTTATCAGTTGCATTTGGGAATAATTCGAGAATACGATCCATAAGCGTAGCACACGGTTTTGTTGGGATTATTACTGGAGGCAAACCTTCGTCGATACTGAGCGACAGAATTTTTAAACCGCCTAAGCCAGTGGCAACAAATATTACGCTATCCTTCGATTCAACAAAGTTTGCCGAAGCATTATCTTCAAATTTTATCTTTCCAAGCATTGCCAAACTGTCGTTTCTACTAGAAACTAATCCACCAACGTACAAACCAGCCTCGCCATTAGCTATCAACACTAAATCGCTATTAAGCGAAACGGCGTTCGAAACGTAGTTGTCGGCATTCGAATCGGCAGGCATTGCAGGCTTTGCAATACTTTGTTTCAACGAACCATCGGTATTAAGCATTTGAACACCACCTTCGTTAAGGGCTGCAAAAATGTATTTATCCGATACCGACAGTTTCGATTTCGCCTCCAGCTGGTTAGCCCCACCCACATTGTAGGCAGTTATAAAAGATGCATCAGATTTACTAAATACATTTATAATTCCGCCCGACTTTTGAACTCCTCCGCCTTGAAAAACGAAAACTTTATCGGAGTTAACATCTATTGAACGAGCGTCGGCAAGTGGTTTCGACAAAACTTCTTTATATGCATTATCAAAACCTTTAATGTATCCATCAGTTCCGCTAGTGGCGTAAACAATATTTTCAGTAGCGCGAGCGTCGGTGCCAGCATAAGCATCTAGACCAATAATGGTATCGACTTTTACTATTTCGTGAGCTGCGTTTAATGATATTACTTCGAGAAATGCTGGTCGTTTAAGTTGCTTATTTACAATAGTATCCATATCTAAATCGACTGCACCAGCCAAGTAAATTTTATTGTTGAAATAGTCAACCGAACTCATATCCATTGTTTTAAATATGGCTTGCCAAACTATTTTTGGATTATTAATATCTTTTACATCAAACACTTCCAAACCACCTAAGTATTTATCGCCTTTGGTGTTGTAGGTTACAAAAGCCATATTATCAACTATTTTTACATGTGTTGCTTGAAGTGTATTTCCTTCGAAAACTGGCGGAGCTACTTCGGCACGAAGCTTAAATACATAATTTTTAGTAAGATCGACTCGCGGAGCAACCATTGAACTTTTTAACCCACTTTGTTCGATGTCGTAAACCCTCAATATCTTATTGTTAGTCTTTATACGAGAGCTAAGCGAAAGCTGATCGTTATTAACTACTATGTTATCAGTTTGTTTCAAACCCCCAAATCGAGAATCGGAAGCTTCTTTCTGGCAGCCTATAAATGCAATTGCAAGTGCCGAACCTATAAGTTTAAGTTGTGTTTTCATATATAACTGTTTTGTAAAAGCCTGATAAAGACTAGATTTTAGATTAACAAATACTTTAAATTTCATTAAGTACTAGCGCACTTAAATCTACTACTTATTTAAGTGCAATTTATAATAATCGTACGTAAAATACAGAATTTGGTTGCCTTAAAAAGCGTAAAATGTTGTTTTATATTGAAGAATTTGACAAACATAAGTTTCTATTTGACAAAAGTTATTACTATGGCTCGCTCGTTTGAGATCCCTACCTTCGTCGGGATGACAACGCCACTATTGCCGTTCCGACATTCTAAATATTTTCGGCATTCAAAATCGCAGGTCGTATTTTATTATCAGCCTTAATTCGAATAATTTAGTTTTTTTGCAACTATAATTAAACAATTACTTGTACTAAACTGTTAACTACTACCTAATCCAAGCGATTTAGGCTAAAAAAAGTAAAAAATAGCTTGTATAATAAATTATTAATGAGTATCTTAGATGTGTAAATACAAC
>JANYAP010000021.1 GCA_025361285.1 Bacteroidales bacterium
TCGCAGCCTCCAAAAATAGCAACCTTGCCGTTATTGGCCGCAGCACCATTTATATAATTTTCTGAAGTGTATTTCCAAGCTCCCTTACCTGTTAAAGCGTTGATAGAATGAAGGGAATAGTCGTAACTACCCACAATAATATTCGTATTTTTACCTTTAACCACATAATTAGCAGCACCCGCAATTTGACCATCAGTAGTATATGTCCAAACAAGCTTTCCATTGCCTGCATCTATTGCAAACAAGCCACCTTCGAGCGATCCAACATAAATTTTATTGTCGAGAAACAATGGCGGCGCTTCTATGGCATTACCAACGTTATACTTCCATTTAAGTTTACCCAACTCGCTAATACAGTACAAATTACCATCGTTACACCCAATGTAAGTGCTTCCTTGCATTATTATTGGCGACGATTTAATTGCATCGGCAGTTTTAAATGTCCAGAGTAATTTTGGCGTCTTTGAAATTGTAACGCTAGAAGTTCCAGATAACGACGCATTTCCACGAAAGGACGACCACGATGCATTGTCCTGCCCAATAGCCGTAATTAAGCTAAGCAGAAGAAATAACAACAAAATTGAACTACGTAGATTGAAAAGCATAAGCATCTTAATTAGGCTGAAGACTGGAGGCTAGAGGCTGTAGAATCAAGCCCTCAAGCTAGTTATTATTTATGTATTTAATGTTATGATAATTATAAATTTATAAATAATTCCTATCCGTAATGTCGTTTTTTTAATTTCTATGGCATTTATGTCATAGAAATTGAACATAAAAAGATGGACTTAAGCCGTATATGTTTGTTTTTTTTCAACGAGCTAAAGCTCGTTGCTAATCAAAGAACAGACTTTACGGATAGACACTAATTATTATATACTTACAAGCATTATCTTTATGGCTACAGCCTACTGCCTCAAGCCTGAAAAACAAATATACCGTTATTACACGAAAACAAAAAAGCCACCAACAGTTTGTATCTGTAAGTGGCTCTATGTATGTGGACCTGGAGGAACTCGAATCCCCAACCTTCTGATCCGTAGTCAGATGCTCTATCCAATTAAGCTACAAGTCCGTTTATAATTGCAATGCAGCTTTCCGTTGCAATTGCGGCGACAAAGATAATTATTTTTGGTAAAAATAAGGCAAGCCGTTAAAAAAACTTTTCTTTTTTTACACAACTGTTATACACTGTTTATTTACAACATGTTTCAATTATCAAAAAAATGAGTTCTATTTTTATTTACCATTCGCTTTCAAAATTATTTATAAATCAGTAATTTTAACATTCTTATATAATAATTAAACGCTATGAAAAAATTTCTGAAAATAGCTCTTATTTCTTTAGCATCGGTATTGATAATCTTAATAGTAACGCCAATATTTTTCAAGAAACCAATTGAAAATATGGCTAAAACCGAATTGAACAAAATGTTAAACGCGAAAGTCGATTTTAAAGATTTCTCGCTTTCGTTCATTCGTAGCTTTCCTAATGTTTACATAGCTTTAAACGATTTATCGGTTGTTGGCACTGGCTATTTTGCAAACGACACTCTTATTTCGTTTCAATCATTTAGCGTTAAGGTTGATATTGTTAGTGCGCTTAAAATGAAGAATATAAAGGTGAAGTCGGTTTTGCTCGATCATCCGCGTATTTCGGCCATAGTGCTGCAAAATGGAAAGACAAACTGGGATATTATGAAGGATACAACTACCGCGCCCACCGATACAGCCACATCGGGCGAAGCGTTTAATTTCAATGCAAACCTTAAGAAATTCGAAATTATAGGAGCATACATTAAATATACCGACGATACATCGAAAATGAGTGCCGAAATTAAGAATTTCAATTTCTTGCTTTCAGGTAATTTTTCGCAATCTACAACCGATATGGACATAAAATCGTCGATAGAATCGCTTGATTTTGTTATGGATGGCATTAAATATCTTAAGAAAGCCAAAGTTGGTTTTGTATCGAAAGTGGCTGCCGACATGGAAAAGTCGATTTATACCATTAAAGATAACGAAATGACACTTAACGAACTATCGCTAAGCCTCGAAGGAATTGTAAAAATGCCTAACGAAGCTATAGATATCGATCTGAAGTATAAAACCAATAAAGCCGATTTCAAAACCTTGCTTTCGATGGTTCCTGCAGTTTATATGAAGGATTTTCCGTCGG
This sequence comes from Bacteroidales bacterium, assembly GCA_025361285.1. Taxonomy (GTDB): domain Bacteria; phylum Bacteroidota; class Bacteroidia; order Bacteroidales; family JAAUTT01; genus JAAUTT01. The sequence continues at coordinate 2,183 of JANYAP010000021.1, forward strand.
TACAAACATCGGGAAATTTGAAGTTAGATGGTTATGTGAAAGGCGTTTACGAAGGCAAAAAGATGCCCAACGTAGGTTTTAACCTTATTGTAGAAAGAGCCATGTTTCGGTATCCCGCTCTTCCAAAATCGATTGAAAACATTAACGTTGACATGAAATTATTTTTCGATGGCGTTCAAAACGACAATTCAACTGTAGATATCAATAAATTCCATATCGAACTAGCAAACAATCCGTTCGATGCAAATTTGCACATCAGCACACCAATAAGCGACATGAAAATTGTGGGTAATTTTGCTGGCAAGATAGATTTTGGTTCAATTGCCGATGCAGTGCCGCTCGACAGCATGACTTTGAAAGGTTTACTTGAAGGTAATGTTGATATTATGGGCCAGATGTCGTCGCTTTCGCAAGGTAAGTACGAAGATTTTAAAGCCGACGGAACGCTTAAGCTCGAAAACTTCGAATTTGCTAGTCCCGCCTTTCCACAAGGTATAAATATTATTACAGCCACCATGACATTCTCGCCCAAATATGTTGAGCTTTCAGCGTTCGATTCGCGCGTTGGCAAAAGCGACTTCAAACTAAATGGCAAACTCGAAAAGTTTATCCCTTATGTATTTAGTAACGATACAATTAGGGGTTCGTTAAACTTAGAATCGAACCTTATTGATATGAACGAATTAATGGGACCGCCAGTACCAGAAAACACTACTGCGGCAACCGACACAGCTCAGTTAACTTTGTTTGAAGTTCCTGGCAATGTAAATTTTGTAATGAACTCGAAAATTGAACAAATAAATTACGATAAACTAAAGATTAACAATGTTGTAGGCTCTATAATTATACGAAACAGTCGTGCAGTACTCAAAAATGTAGGCATGAACCTACTGGAAGGCAGTATGGTTATGAGTGGCGAATACAATACAAAAGACATTAAAAACCCGTTTATCGATTTCGACATTTCAATGAAGGATATCGATATACCGTCCTCGTACACAGCTTTTAACACGGTGGCAAAACTTGCACCAGTGGCTCAAAACTGCAAGGGTCGTATTTCGGTCGATTTAAGTCTGTATAGCAATCTGGATCAGCACATGATGCCATTATACAACTCAATGGCAGGAAAGGGAAAACTTACCTCTAAAAATATTGAAATTAACAACTCGAACACATTTATAAAAATTGCCGATGCACTTAAGAACGACAAATTCAGAAAGTTATCGATAAACGATTTAAACCTTAGTTTCGAAATAAATAATGGTCGTGTTTACGTATCGCCATTCGAAACAAAATTTGGAAGTTCGAAGATGACAATAGGTGGCGACCAGGGACTTGACCAAACATTAAATTATGTAATTAATATGGCAATTCCGCGTGCCGAATTTGGCGGAGCAGCTAACAACGTACTAACCAGCCTTACGTCAAGTGCTGCTGCTAAAGGAGTAAACATTCAGCCTGGCGAAAATGTAAATGTCGATATTTCGGTGTTGGGTACGTTTCTTAAACCCGAAGTTAAACTTAATTTGAAAGATAATGCTAAAAATGCAGTGCAAGACATTAAAAATCAGATTAAAGACCAAGCCACACAGAAGGTAGCAGAAGTAAAAGAGGATGTAAAGGCCAAAGCTAAAGAACAGGCTGCCAAGTTAGTACGCGAAGCCGAAAACGAAGCTCAAAAAATAAGAGATGGAGCTAAGGTTGCCGCCGATAAGGTTAGGCAGGAATCGAAAAGTGCCGCCGACAGGGTTGTTAGTGAGGCCAAAAACCCAATTGTAAAAGTGGCTGCACAAAAAACAGGCGAAAAAATGCGTAAAGAAGGCGAAGTAAAAGCCAAAAAAATAGAGGAAGAAGGCAATTCAAAAGCTGATGCGCTTGTAAATAAAGCAAAAGAAGAGGCCGCGAGGTTGAATTAGAAAGTACATAGTACTTAGTACTCTGTACTTAATACTTTAACACAATTTCGTCGATACTGCGTTTAGGTACATGATGAACTTGGTTTTCATCGCGCCAATATTTTATTTCGCCATCTAATCCAACTGATTCTATAACAACTGTTTCGCTTGGCTTTCCGAGTGCTAACACGTGTAAAATCTGGTATCGTTCGGGTATCGATAAATCGTCGCGAAGTTTATCGCGATTAACCGAACCAACAATGCAACCGCCAAGTCCCTTTTCAACGGCTGTTAACAAAATGCTTTGGGCTGCAATACCATCATCGCAAAAAAAATTGTTAGTTATTTCGGTATCGTTAAGCATAATAATGTAAGCCGATGGACGCTCGCCTTCCTGCGGCCCTTTCCAGTCTTTCAAATATCCGGCCCACGCAAGATGAGGGAAAATAAGATTATTTTTTGCGCTTGTATTCGACAATATATACTTTAACGACTGGAAGTTACGAGCCGAAGCCGACAAACGCGCATTTTCAACCATTTCGAGAAGATCGCTATCGGCAATTTCTACATCCTGATAAAATAGGCGGTACGAGCGACATTGCTTAATAAGTTCTGAAATCATAATTTTTTAATTTTAAGTTGAGTCAAAAATACAATTATTTCAATATATCGACTTCAAAATCCAACAAAAGCTTAAATTCTTATCTTTGCGCAAGTTTATTAAATTATTTTGCAAGATTAAAATATGAGTAGAATATATTTGTTAGTAGTTATAATAATACACTCTTCATCAATAAGTTACTGTCAGAATGCTTCGGTTATTCTACACGATATGCTTACCACCATAAAGGCTACCAAAACAATACAGCTTAATATCGAATCGAAAGAGCGTATTTATGGAAAGATGCATAACGAAGAAACATCGTTAAAAATAAATACCAGTCCGCTTAAGGTCTATGTTATGCAAATATATTCTAAAAAGAAGGTTGAAGGACTGTATGTTACAGGCGAAAACGAAGGGAAAGTAATAATTAACCCAGGAACATTTCCTTGGGTTTCGTTAAATCTCGATCCTGATGGTGAATTAATGCTCGATAACAGACATTACCCCATATATCACGCTGGTTTTGGGTACACAGCATCCATTTTAGAGGATTTACTAAATAAATACCCAACAGACGCTATTAAAATGATAAAATATAATGGTATAGAAAAAATAAAAGGCCAGGCATGTTATCATCTTACCCTTCTAAATCCTAGCTTCAAATTAACGCTTTACAACACACAAACCGACGAAACGCCTATTAGTATTGCGAAGAAACTAAAAATTAGTTTTTATTCTATTCTCGAAAATAATCCTAGAAATAAGATAAATACGAAGTTTAAATTGGGTACGCGAATTATAGTTCCTAGCGATTACGCTTCGCGAATGGAGTTATATATACACACCACACTGCATTACCCAGTTTGTGTTAAAGTGTTTGATAATAAAGGGTTTTTCGAAGAGTTTACATTTACAAACGTAATACTTAACCCTACGTTTAAAAGCATCGATTTTTCGATTAAAAACCCCGCTTATAATTTTTGAATTGTTAATCACGTACAAAAAAAATCGTCGCTAAAATTTACAAGATATATGGTTTCGGTTGCCCGTGTGAATGCCGTGTATAGCCATTTTAGGTATTCAATTGTTAGCATATCGTCTTTAAAATAGCTTTGATCGATAAACACGGCTCGCCATTGCCCTCCCTGCGACTTATGGCATGTTATTGCATTAGCATGTTTCACTTGAAGTGCATTAAAGTACTCATTTTCTTTAACTTGGGCGTACCGCTTTTTTAGTGAAACAATATCGGCATAATCCTCCGAAACGGTGTAGAATAACCGCTTGTTGTCGTCGGATGTTAATGCAGGCGCCTCGGAATACAACGTATCGAGCAATAACTTAACCGATAGTTCGGTATTATCGTAATCGGGAAGAATAATTTCAACATGTGCAAACCTAAAGCCATACAATTCCTGATATTTCTTAACGCGCTTTATTTTTACTATGTCGCCGTTAGCAATAAAATCGGCCTTTTCGTTTTCTTTTAGCCAGAAATAGTTGTTTTTTACCACCATAAGATAATCGCCGGCAGCCAACTCCTCGTCGTGCATAAGTATCTGACCTCTAATACCTTGATTATATTTGTTTGCTATTTTGTTCGATCGGCAAATAACAATGGTATCGTCGCGACCGTAATTGCGATATGCTTGCGATAGAGTTTCGAGCAGCTCGTTGCCTGGTATGCGGTGTACATCGGTAAAACCCGACAAAACAAACTTAGGTTTTTGCACATCGTTTTCGCTAATTAAATTTCGAATGGAAGTAGCATTGCTAAGAATACCTGACTCCTGAGCCTGACGAACAACTTCTCTCAAAATATGCTCAACAACATTTAAGCCGTACGATTCGAGAAAAGGCTTATTCATTGCCGAACTTACAGGAAGCCCAACTGGTGGTAACTGTGCAGTATCGCCAACCAAAATTAATTTGCAATTTTTATCGTTGTAAACGTAGTTAATAAGATCTTCGAGCAAATTTCCAGTTCCAAAAATGGAAGTATCGGTGTTTCTGTCGGATAGCATCGACGCCTCGTCAACAATAAAAAAGGTGTTGGAGTATAAATTGCGGTCGATAGCGAACTCTCCAAATGCATCCTTTGATGTTCGTTGACGATAAATTTTTTTGTGGATGGTAGTAGCAGCTGTAGCCGAATACGACGATAACACTTTAGCAGCGCGCCCGGTAGGCGCAAGCAGAACCGTTCGAATATTTAATTCGTGCAGCGCTTTTATAAACACGCTAATCATCGATGTTTTACCAGTTCCAGCATAACCTTTAAGCAACAGCATATTCTTATCACGCTCATTTACAACAAAATCGGAAAGCAACTCCATTAGTTGAAACTGATCGTTGGTTGGCGTAAACGTAAGATACTTCTGAATAATGGCAATCAAATGATTTTTAATCATAGCGCTCAACAGTATTTTCAACAAAAGTACACAATAACATACTTCGGAAATGCTTAGATAAACAATTAATTATTAACTTTAACCGCAAACAAAAGCGATTTTACGAGCGGTAATATTCGTGTTAACTTGCATGTAATAAGCGCGTAAAATAAGGAATAAAAAGGTGTTATGAACGAATTAAATTTAATCGACGAAACATTCGATCGAAACCAGTCACATAATTATCATTTATCGATTCAAACAAGTGCTAATGACTTGTCGTTTTGTTTGTTAGATAATATTACCAAAAAATATATTGCACTTCGTCACTACCCATTTAAGGCAAGTACAAATGCCGAATATGTTTTAAATAACGTTACGAATCGTATTTCTTCCGACGATATACTTAACCTTAAATTTCGAAGCGTAAGCCACATGCTTGTTGATAGCAAGAACACCCTTGTTCCTATCTCTTATTTCGATGAAGCCCAAAAAGCCGAGTACTTTAAATTTAATCATCAACCCGAACCAAATAGCAAGGTTTTAAGTAGCGTTTTGCATCATATTGCTACAGTTAACGTATTCGCTTATCCCGAAAGGCTTTATGCAACATTACAAGAGTTATTTCCTACGGTTTTATTTTCGCATAGCAGTTCGGTTTTTATCGAAAATATAGTTATCGATTCTGCAAAATGGACTCAATCAAAATGTTACATCAATATAAACAGTTCCTTTTTAAATATAGGCATAGCCCGAAACAAAAAATTGGAATTTTATAACTCATTCTCTTTCAAGGAATATTCCGATATTGTTTATTATATTTTAAGCGTTTTGGAACAATTCAAACTATCGCCAGAAAATACCGATATTTATTTAGCATCGAGTATCGAAAAACACGACGAAATGTTCGGTTTTTTAAATAATTACCTGAATACCAGTAAGTTTATCAGACCTACCGACAAATTCACATATAGCTACATCTTCGACGAGCTGCATTTAACGAGGTTTTCCAATCTTTTTAATCTGGCATCGTGCGAATAATTAGCGGAAGCCATAGAGGACGAATGATTCATCCTGGCAAAGAATTCACAGCCCGCCCCACCACCGACACAGCTAAAGAAAGCTTGTTTAATATATTAGCCAACAGTTTCGACATAGAAGAAGTTGATGTGCTCGACCTTTTTGCTGGCACGGGTAGCATTAGCTACGAATTCGCATCGCGAGGATGCAAACTAATTGAAGCAGTGGAAATTAACTATAAGCATGCCACATTTATTCATAAAACTAAAACAGAGCTTAAGTTCGATCAGCTAAGGCTTGTACGCACAAACGCTTTTCAATACCTTAAAACCTGTTACAGGAAGTTCGATATAATATTTGCCGATCCACCTTACGATATGGATGAGATAGAAACGCTGCCCGACATTATTATTTCGAAGGGTTTATTAAAAGATGGAGGGGTGTTTATATTGGAACATCCTAAAAATTTGAACTTTAGCAAACACGCAAACCTTAGTGACCACCGAGCTTATGGCAGTGTAAACTTTAGTTTTTTCGGTGAAAGAAAAAAACTTTAAAAATTTTACATTTCCGTTTGGATGAGAAATAATAAGCACTATCTTTGCATCGCAATTTTGAAAAGGCACTAGCCTATTGCAGCAACAAAAAAGGAGTGGTAGTTCAGCTGGTTAGAATATCTGCCTGTCACGCAGAGGGTCGCGGGTTCGAGTCCCGTCCATTCCGCAAAACACAAGTCAAAATTACTAAAAGCCGTGTAGACATTAATGTTTACACGGCTTTTTAATTTTATACAGCTTTAAAAATTTAAGAATACCTGCTAAACTTTGCATATTCGGTTCATCTCTTACAAATAATTAAATACCAAATAATTAAACTTGCATGAAGGTGAAAATACGGAAATAATAATTGTGAAAAATAAAAAGATTTCGTTTATTTGTTGAACACCAAAAAACACTAATACCCCTTACCAGCCATGTTAAAAGATCATCCTAAAGGATTATTTGTAGCCTTATTCGCTAATATGGGCGAGCGATTTGGCTTTTACACCATGATAGCCATTTTCGTGATGTTTCTTCAGGCTAAATATGGTTTCAATTCGGGCACTACAAGTCAAATTTATGGCTTTTTTATTGCTTTCGTTTATTTTTTACCGTTGTTTGGTGGATTGTTAGCCGATAAAGTATTGGGTTACGGAAAAACCATAAGCCTCGGCTTAATAACCATGTTTATTGGCTACCTTTTGTTAGCAATCCCTACCGATATGAACACTGGCTTTGCCTTGGTTGTGGTGGCATTAGCTGTTATTTCGATAGGAACAGGCTTTTTTAAAGGAAATTTGCAAGCACTGGTAGGCAATTTATACGACGATTCGCGTTTCAGCGCCAAGCGCGACATAGCCTTCAACATATTTTACATGGGAATAAATATTGGAGCTATGTTCGCCCCTACTGCCGCCGAATTGGTTAGCAACTTCATTTTAGATTCGTTCCACTTTACATACGATTCGCGAATACCTGCCATGGCGCACAGTTTTTTAAATGGCGAACTTGGTAACGCTAGCAATTTTCTGGCAATTGCTCAACATCAGGACACTACCGTAACCCTTTCTACATTAGGTAGTTTTGCAGAAAATTACATTAATGCCCTTAGTCGAGCATACCATTACAGCTTTGGCGTTGCGTGTATAAGTTTACTTATTTCGATGGCAGTTTTCTGGGGCTTTCGCCGATTTTACAAGCACGCCGATTTAACCGAGAAGCAAAAGGCGAAGGATAATGCGCTGAAAGACAAACTAATTACCCTAACCTCCAAACAAACCAAACAGCGGTTAATTGCGTTGGGTTTAGTGTTTTTTGTGGTAATTTTCTTTTGGATGTCGTTTCACCAGAACGGTTTGTGTATGACCTACTTTGCACGCGATTACACTGCACCAACCGTTGATAGAGGCACAAATTTATGGTTCGACCTGTTTGGGTTGTTGCCGCTTTTTCTATCGGTTGTTGGTTTGTACTTTATGTTTAGACCTAACCGCGGAAAACACCAGCGTTTGCTTGGGCTAATTGCTTTTGTGGGTTTTGGCATTTTGGCGTATTTACGATACTCTAGTTATGAGGACATTAACCCATTCACACCTCAAAAATTTCAGCACTTCAATCCTTTCTTTATTGTTGCAATTACACCAATTATAATAGGAATTTTTACATACATGGCATCAAAAGGTAAGGAGCCTTCGTCGCCACGAAAAATTGGGTTTGGGATGCTACTTGCTGCCGTTGGTTTTCTAATATTGGCCATTGGGTCGTATGGGTTACCAAGCCCAATGTCGCTTGGCGGCCAAGTTGCACCAGAAACTTCGTTAGTTACACCATACTGGTTAATAAGTACTTACTTTACTTTAACTATTGCTGAATTATTTTTAAGCCCAATCGGAATATCGTTTGTGTCGAAGGTTTCGCCACCAAAGTATAAAGGTTTAATGCAAGGAGGTTGGTTTGCAGCCACTGCAATTGGTAATTACTTAGTAGGTACAATTGGGGTTTTATGGGGTAAAGTAGATTTGTGGATACTTTGGATGATACTTGTTGTATGCTGCATATTATCAGCAACTTTCATATTCTCGATAATAAAGAAGCTTGAACTAGCTACAAAATAACAAACTTGAGTCTATTCCTAAAATCAGTTTGCTGTCATTCCGGCGTAGACCGGAACCGAGTTTATGAGCTCGCCGAAGGCAATCCATAATACTTTAATATTTAACGGATTACCTTCGGTGAGGGCTTTGCCGTTCCGACCTTCATCGGAATGACACATCATCTCAAAAGCACTTTTCGGAGCAGACTCAAACACAGCGATTATTAAAAAACTTGTTTTTATATCATGATTTCAGTCAATCAGTTAACCGTTCAGTTTGGTGGTTTCAATTTGTTTAAAGATGTTTCGTTTCTGGTAAACCCAAAGGATCGAATAGGTTTGGTGGGGAAAAATGGAGCTGGAAAATCGACTATGCTAAAGATATTGTGTGGTTTACAGCAACCATCATCGGGCGAAGTGGTAATTCCCGACGACGCTAAAATAGGATACCTGCCACAGCAGATGATACATCAGGACGGGAAAACCGTGCTCGACGAAGCTCGTACTGCGTTCTCTGAAGTGTTGGAAATGGAAAAGCGCATTCAAAAACTAAACAACGAATTAAGCTTACGCGAAGACTACGAAAGCCAGGAATACCTCGACATGATTCACGAAATATCCGACCTCAGCGATAGGTTTCACATGCTGGGGGGCGCAAATATTGACGAATCGTTGGAACAGACTGTGCTTGGGCTTGGCTTTTCGCAATCAGATTTTAACAGGCAAACCAACGAATTTAGTGGTGGCTGGCGAATGCGCATAGAACTGGCAAAAATACTGCTCCGACACCCAAATGTGCTACTACTCGACGAACCTACTAACCACCTCGATATTGAATCGATAACATGGCTCGAAAGCTACATCCGCGATTTTAGCGGTGCAGCAGTAATAATATCGCACGACAAGGCTTTTCTCGACAACCTTACCAACCGAACCATCGAAATTTCGCTAGGCAGGATTTATAATTACAAAGCTGCTTACTCGGTTTATGTGGAACTTCGCAAGGAACGGCGCGAGCAGCAAATGTCGGCATACCGCAACCAGCAAAAAGTTATTGAAGATACCGAAGATTTTATTTCGCGATTCCGTTATAAAGCCACCAAAGCCGTGCAGGTGCAAAGCCGAATTAAGCAACTCGATAAAATTGACCGTATTGAAGTTGACGAAGAGGACATGACGGCCATTAATATTAAGTTTCCTTCATCGCCTAGGTCGGGCACAGTAGTAGTTGATGCTAAAAGAGTTACCAAAAAATATGGCGACAAAATTATTCTTAACGACATTGATTTAGTAATTGAACGAGGCGAGAAAATTGCGTTTGTAGGCAAAAACGGCGAAGGAAAATCTACCTTCTCCAAAATAGTAATGGGAGAAATTGATTATGAAGGCGATATGAAAGTCGGGCATAATGTTTCTATTGGCTATTTTGCTCAAAATCAGGACGAACTGATGGACGAAAACATTACCGTACTCGAAACCATCGACAAAGTGGCTGTTGGCGACATACGAACTAAAATTCGCGATTTACTCGGCGCCTTCCTTTTTCGTGGCGAGGATGTGGACAAGAAAGTAAAAGTGTTATCGGGGGGCGAACGCTCGCGATTAGCAATGGTAAAACTTATGCTTCAGCCAGCTAACCTGTTGGTACTCGATGAGCCTACCAATCACCTCGATATGCGATCGAAAGACATTTTAAAACAAGCCCTGGCTGCTTTCGACGGCACATTAATACTGGTTTCGCACGATAGAGAATTTCTCGACGGATTAGTTAATAAAGTGTATGAGTTTAAAAATCAGAAAATTAAAGAGCATTTGGGCGGAATTTTCGAATTTCTGCAAAAACGAAAGCTCGAAAACATGGCCGAACTTGAACGCAAAGTGAAACCAACAATTGCAGCTACCGACAAACAACCATCGGCTGTAAAGCAAGATTATCTCGAAAAAAAAGAGATGGACAAAATAATACGTAAGGCAAGCCAGTTGGTAGTTACATCGGAACAAAAAATAGAAACACTCGAAAAAGAATTGGAAGAAATAGCCACTAAGCTTGCAACCCCCGACAAAATAGAAAAAGGCGCTCAGGAAAAGTTTTATAAACGACACGGCGAAGTTGAAAACCTGCTAGAATGCGAAATGAGCAACTGGGAACAATTGAATACCGATTTGGAGCAATTGAAAGAACAAAGATTTTAGTAAATTTACTCCGCCAAAAACCGCTCTTCATGCAATTTTTAAAATGGTTGATTTTTTGTGTATTAACAATATTTTTGGAATATTCATGTACCGCTACTCTAAATACTGTTGAGCAGCAAAACCAATCGAATTTATATACACCAGGTTCTGGTTTTCTTCATCCGGAATATGTTGTTTATCATAACAACGACACTTCGTCGCAAATGTTAATGCGCATATTCACCGACGAACTACTTTTCAATCAAGCAAATGCAGAAAACACAATGCAGGCGAAAATAAAAATTCATTACCAGCTTTTCGACATTACCACCGATGCCGCTAGCCGAAAAATTGCCGACAGTGCAACTATAATTCGAAAATTCGACAAACAAAATGTTAAGCGAATAATAGTTAACGCTTTAGGATTTAAAGCCCGTCGCGGAAAAACTTACTCGCTACGAATTACTACTACCGATATTCTACGTAAAACATCTATTCAAAATTTAATAACCGTAAATAAAACAACTCGCTTTTCGGCACAAAACTTTAAAGTATTACTTCATCCCAACGATGCTCCATTGTTTCGAGGATATTTGAATGGCAACGAACCATTGCATATTATTGCTAATGAAACATCCACGAAAAAATTATTTATCAAATACTTCAAAGGCAATACTCCCCTACCATTGCCACCTTTCTCGGTGAACAACGAACCAGCGTTTAATTTTATAACCGATAGTCTATGGGTTTTCGACTACAATCCCAATCAAGCCTTTCTATTCACATACAATGGGTTATATTTTATACAAACCGATACCACCCAAAGCGAGGGCTTACTGCTAGCTAACTTTGGCGAAAATTATCCCAAAATTAAGGATGCTTCCGAAATGTTGAAATCGTTGTCATACCTTGCAACGCCCGATGATGTGTCAAAACTGCAAGTGTCGAACAATGAAAAGCTTACAGTGGATAATTTTTGGCTAGAACACAACAATAATACCGAAATGGCACGTGAGTTAATTCGTATTTATTACACCCGCATGACCTATGCCAACCAATATTTTGCAAGTTATAAGGAAGGTTGGAAAACCGATAGAGGTATGATTTACATGCTATTCGGTCCGCCAAAATATATTAGCAAAGCTGCAACCACCGAAACATGGGAATATTACGTTCCGCGCGATGGTACTAACCTAACCATTAATTTCATTAAAAATACAACTCCTTATAGCGAAAATCATTACACCATGGCACATAGCGAAATATATGCCAGATACTGGCAAACTGCAGTTGACACTTGGCGGAATGGAAAGGTTTTTAGTATTGAGGAATAAAAAATACAATAAATACCTTCATAAATTCTAAATTTGCACAATAATCATAAATACCTAACACATTGAATCAAAGCACCGATTTTATTTTTGGCATCCATTCAATACAGGAAGCAATCCGTTCAGAAAAAGAAATTGATAAAGTATTGATAAAGAGAGGATTAGCTGGAGAGCTTTTTCAGGAATTATTCGACGATATTAAAGGCGCGAACGTTCCTGTACAATACGTACCGATAGAGAAACTTAACCGTGTTACTCGTAAGAATCATCAAGGCGTGGTGGCATTTATCTCGCCCATATCTTATCACAATATCGAAACCATTATACCCGACTTGTACGAGCAGGGCAAAGCGCCTTTTGTGTTGATATTGGATTCGCTTACCGATGTTCGTAACATTGGGGCAATTGCCCGAACTGCCGAATGTGCTGGTGCTCACGCAATTATTGTCCCCGACAAGGGTTCGGCGCAAATAAATGCCGATGCATTAAAAACTTCGGCTGGTGCATTGCATCACATTCCGGTTTGCCGAACAAAAAGCTTAACACAAACATGTAAATTTTTAAAAGATAGCGGATTAACGCTAATTGCAGCCACCGAAAAAGCCGTAGAGCTGTATTTTACAGCCGATTTTACACAACCGATAGCCTTAATTATGGGTTCGGAAGAAACAGGCATAAGCACCGATCTTTTACGCATTGCCGATAAGCTTGTTAAAATACCGGCAACTGGAAAAATTGAATCGTTAAACGTATCGGCAGCAGCCTCGGTGCTTATTTACGAAGTGGTTAAACAAAGGTTGTTAAGTAGTTAGTAATGAGTAACCACGCTTGCGAGGCGGAATCAGATCGATTGCTGAAAACCCCATCAGAGCTTGGGTACACACAAGCAATTTGGGATGGTAAGTTGGTTTGCAAGTACATAAAAGAAAAATATTCTTTGACTATTGCTGTTCGGACATCTCAAGATTGGTTGCATAAAATTGGGTTTAC
>JANYAP010000031.1 GCA_025361285.1 Bacteroidales bacterium
TAATAGCCAATTCTGGAATTGCTGCAATTCCACGCGGAATGCTAGCCAAACAGCAATGAGCATCAATATTACAACGATAGGGCTTTTCCCCTTGCAACGCAGTATAATAGCTCACACATCCAGTTTGTGGGTTTTCGGCTGCGAATAAATGGTTGTTGCGGTACCAATTGAACGATAAGTCTTACTGGGCGTTAAACGTTTAAGTCTAAACTAGAGGGTTCGCTCACTTTCATTTGACTATAAAGTGCATTAAAATCAATCTTCTGATCATCTTCGTTGAGTCGTACCGAAACAACCCCAATTAGTACTATTTATTTAGTCCTTAGCTTGACGGCTATGGGTATAACCATAGCCGAACGAAGGGTGTAACCTCAGCCGAACGCACTTTTCATTAAGCCTCTGCCGAATATGTAGTATATATTATCAGTTACGTTACTATGTACTAAGTACTATATAATAAGTACTCTATCCTTACTCTCCTATCAATTCTTTGTATTGTGCGGCGTTTAGCAGGTCGTTAAGCTCAGTGGTATTGTCGATAGAAACTTTTATGAGCCATCCATCGCCATAAGGTTCGGAATTAACCAACTCGGGCGCATTTTCGAGTTTAGGGTTGGTTTCCAACACTTTGCCCGTAACTGGCATAAAGAGATCGGATACTGTTTTTACAGCTTCAACAGTGCCAAACACTTCTTCCTTATTAAGCGTTTCGTTAACTGTTTCAATTTCAACAAACACTATATCACCTAGTTCGCCCTGTGCATAGTCGGTAATGCCAATAATGGCAGTGTTGCCTTCTACTTTAATCCATTCGTGATCCTTAGTGTACTTTAAATTTTCGGGTATATTGCTCATAGTTAAGTATTTAATTGGTTAAGGTTATTACTAAAAAATTCTACTGTGCCAAGGTAAATCGAACGCTGAAACCTATGTTGGTATTGGCTGTTTTAAATGATTTTGTTAAAAATGGAGCGTTTACAATTCTGTCGTAAAACATACGAATATTAAACCTGTCGCTCAACATATAATCGGCCGACACCTTTATAGTAATAATATTCTGTCCATCGGATGGTTGAGGGGGTAAATCTAATTTTCGGATAATGGTTTTGTTATCGCGAATTGACAGGTCGGCACGTAAATTTAAATCGCTCTTAAAGGCTTTCTGCCCACCGCCCGATTTTATCGAGAACTGCACATTGTTAAATTTGTACCCTGCTCCCACAATTAATTCGTTGGAGCTTGTTTCGGTAATTTGGGTGTTTACAAGGCTTAAAATTACGCTTCGGTTACGGCGCATTTCAAATTTCGATGAAAGGCTGTTCTTAAAGTTAATATCCAAACTTATTAAAGGCCCAAACTGCTCGGTTATCGATACCGAAGCTATATCGATACGAGGAACAAAATTGTATTGTAGGTCGCGTTCGTAATTAAGTTGGTCTTGAATATTGTCGAAACGAGGATTCGACAAGTAGCTACCCACATTATAGGTGGATCGGTAGGCGTGACCTAAACTTATGGTGCGTGCAAATTTCTCGAAAAATGGCACTTTTGTTAAGCCATCGTAGGTAATACGCCAGTTAGGCAACATGGCTAGCAACATGGGTATTGCGTCGGCGTCTATATTTTTACTGTCTACATTAGCATAGTTATTTAAAAATGCCCGTATTAAAACTTCTTGCGAATTAGCACCATACCCACTTATCGAGTCCTTTGGTAATTGTCGGTTATCCAATTTGTGCATATCATAATATGGGTCAACCTTTTGGCGCTGTATTCCAAGCTGTTGAGCAATTATATTTCGGCTTTCGCGGAATTTATTGAACGTATTAATAGGGTTTCCGAAAGCGCCTTTTATCGATATAATAGTAGTAGTAAAATTACCCGATTCCTGAGTGTGTACGGAGTCTTCAGGGAAAGTCATATTTAAATAATCGTAGCCGTAAATCGATTTTTTTGTTACTGAGGAACTTCGGGCTGCTGTTAGCTCAATTTTAAGGCTTGGAATAGGCTCGATGGTACTACGTAAACTCAAATTGTCTGTGTGCGATGTAAGATACTGAGCATTAAAATATTGGTTAGTTGAAAGCCATTTGTTCTCGTTAGACTTTTCGTGAAATTTGGCATCCTGAATACCTACTAAAAACCCAATACCTGGTGCATAGTATTCGTTTTTGCCGTCCATTCCAACAAACGAAGCGTTTGGTTTATAGCCAGGAAGCGCGGTTCCATCGGTTTGCGACCACGAAACCGATAAATTTTTCACCCCTAAAACGGCACGGGTTGCTGTTTCAATAATAAAAATTAATGGGCTAGGCTTAACCTCCACTTGGCCTTCAACAATAATTTTTGTTCCTTGGTAAGATGAATCGGCCGTGAAACTAACTTTATTGTCGTCGATAATGTCGGTTTTACCAGCAATTTCCTTACCATTAGCATCGGTAACTTTAACCTTTACATCGGGTGTTGATAGTTTATGGAAAATTATTCGAGGTACTTTGGTTGTTAAAGAGGCTCTCTCGCGCTCGTAAATAATAGTTTTGTACTTTTTCTGCTGTGCTTTCTTAGCCTTATCTTGCGGCTGCATTACTTTCTTGAAATATGGAATTTTATTGTAAAGCGAAGTAAAGTTAAGCTGCCCGTTTAACGAAATAGAACTGGTATTGTTTATGGTGTTGCCAAAATCTAAGGTATCGGACTGAATTAAAGGGGCAGCATCCCAATCGTAAGTGCCTGTGTATTTGGCTGAAGCCGATGTCCAGTCGAGCAACGGTAATTTATTTATTGGTATTGTGTAGCTTACATTAATATCGTGCTGATAATGAGTAGTTCTACCGCCTCTAAATACTTGTTTTGTAATTGAGTCCTTCCAGTTTTGATAGGAATCCTTAAAGCTTTTGTCGATAGCTGTTTTTCCAGCAATTAGAGGTTCGTCGATACGAGCTAAATTCGATGACGAGAAGTCGATTTTCAGCGAACGGGTTATATCGTAAGCTATATCGGTGTATCGGTTAAGAATAAAATCCTTATTTATTGAAGGTGTTACTTCAGCTGCTGGATCGTTGAGGTTTCGAACTTTAGTTTCGGTATAATTACGGCTAATATCGGTTCGAAAGCTAACGTTGGTGGGCGCGTAATTAAAGTTAAAATCCTTAATAAGCCTAAAAGCATTGGGTTTAAAAATGCTTAATTTCTGAAAAGGTGCTATATTTTTTGGGCGGTTTTGGAATGCATAAGCAATGCCACCATGGTATCGCCTTTGGTTATTGTACTCGGTATTAATGTTATGCGAATTAATTTCGCTGTACGAATAGTTAGCCGACAAATTTGAAACTGAATAAAAGTGAGGTTTCCCGCCCTGCTTATTAATTTTTACGTTGGTAAAATTAAGGCTTTTACGTGTAGTTCTATCTTGCGATCGGCTTTTTATATTGTCGCGTTCTTTCTTGTTTTTAGCGTTGTTTAGTGCAGCTTTTAGTTCAATATCGGGATCTAGGGGGTTATACTGCGGGTTTAATATCATTTCGGAAATACCAGCATACATAGGTATTTGAACACCAGCTTTTTTAGGGAAAAATTTACCCAGTTCGAGGTTTGTAGAAACGTCGTATTGCATCATTTCTTCCTTATTGCGTTGGCCTATTTTTTTATCGATACTACCAAAGCCAGGTGTGCTAACGCCACCAGAAACATTAACCATACCTAAATCGGCAAGCTTAAGAGTTGTTCGCAAGTTAGCCGCCCAGCCGCCTTTTTCGTTAAAATCGGTTAACCGTAGCTCGTTCACCCAAACTTCCACCGATCGTCTTTCTTCGGTACTACTGGTTTTGCTGGGATACCTTACACCAATCATGATGGTTCGGATATTGCTAAGATTTGGGTTTCCGCGCACTCTGTAAATATGGTCGCCAATGGTAACAGGATAAGGGTAGTCCGATAGCGAATTAACATCGCCTAATACTCGTGCTTCATCGTTGCGAGCTTGTTTAACTTGTTGCATTTCTTCTAACGAAATGTCGATTCTGTTTTCTTCGGGCCAAACTTTAAGTCGGTAATCATCGGCTTTGTTGTCGCCAATAAGAGTTGAAGGATCGGTTATAGTTAAAGGCGCTTCGTATTCGTAATAGTTATTTGTATAATCGGAACCTAGCCTAACAAACACACTCATTTCCTTATTATTAACGGCTTCGTTAAGTATCTTTTCGGCGTGAACTTCCATTTTAAGCCGCTTGTATTGTCGAATGTCGAGGTTTAAATTTTTATATGCAGCATGTGCAGTACCATTTTCCAGATCCTTAACTTTAAGAATCATCGATTGCTCGTTTTGGAGGCTAAACTGTGGGTTTTGCGGATCGGTTTGCCTGGTAATACCGATAGGAAGCACGTAGTTTATGGGCGATCTTTCGGAATTTTCCTCGAAATTAACCGACGATATCTCGAAATGTGAGTTGGTTTTAGGCGTTGTAGTGCTACCGGGACTATAGTTTAGGCTACCCTCGTACTTGCGCCACTCGTCTCGCACCAAATTGAGGCGGGCAAAACGCATAATTACCGAATCGCTGAAACCAGTTAAATACATACGCATAAACTGTATGGAATTAAGGTCGGCATCGGCGCCAACAATTTTTTCGTATGCATTAATAGGTATTCTAAACTGATACCATTTAACATACGGTATATCATTATTATCCTTAATTTTTGCACTTACAGTGTCAACAATAAAGTTAGTACCAACTTCCATATGGGGTTTAATAGCCACTTTATAACGAAAGTAGCTTTCTTTCTCATCGAGAGTGTTGTCGTTGTTAATATCCTCAGTGTTTGGTGTTATGGAATTAGATGCGGTATAACTAGTGTTAGTTTTAGCTGGCGAGTTGCCTTCCAAGCCGTTGTATTTTTTGTATCGATCCAAAATACTTGCCGATTGTGCATCGTAGGCATCGCTTCTGGAATACATAAAATCGTCGGTAGAAGGGTCGATAAATGCATTTTGGTAGGCTGCTGAGGCTGCACCAAAATTCTTTTCCAATTCTTTTAAATAAGAATTGAATTTTTTTTGTTCTCCCTCCTTATTAAGTCCGTCGAGCCCAACATCCTGTGCATCTTGGGCTCCTTGCACAAATGCATCAACCAACGATTGTGTTGTAGGAGTTTGTCCCCATACGGTTGTGGTGTCTACGTAAGCCGAATCGGCACTTACGGGTAATCCGTTTTCGAACGATTTTCGCGAATCCTTCAACACATCTTCCGAAACACTTCCTAGGTTGAAATAGAGGTTGCCACCTGAACTTGTGCTGTTTCCCAAGAACGGATCCATAAGCCAAAACTCAATAAACTGTACGTTAGCAGCTTCGAAGTCCTTAGTTGGCACTTCCCTTTGTATTCCGCCCCAGCGAATATTAGGTTCTTGCAAAGTTCCATCGGCATTAACTTTGGTAGTTTCATAATTATACGGGCCACGCTCCTTTGGGTAATATGCTAGGTTAAGTACCGAGATATTTGATGGTGTATTATTTGCGTTGTCCTTGTTCTTAAAAATGTCCTGCTCGTAAACTTCAGTAACATAAGGGCTTATTTGTTTATTTTTTCGTATATTCGCTGGGGTAGTGGAATTATCTCGAAGAAAAAGAGGGTCGATAGTGTACCACGCCAATTTGGCACGGTTGTAGCCGTAACGGAGGTCGTTATTGAATTTCGATTCGGCGAACTCGGACGGTGTACTAGCTAATGACCATGAGTAAGGCTGTTTCAAGTCGATAGATGTTTCGCAACCTTCAAAATCGTCGATATACGATGTACCCGATTTGTTGATAGCTTTTGAATGACCTGGAATTAAATGGGCGAACTCGCCATCAACAGTAAAGCTCGATATCTCTTTGGTTTGAATAAAAGGCAGCTTATCGATAAGAGTGGTAAGTAGTTGCGATTTTGTTGTGTATGTTCCGTTAATACCCCAAATAGTATTAGAAATAGGCTCGTCGCCAATGTTTACCTTTGTAGTAAGTGGGCGCTCGGTTAAGTTAAGAACGGTGGCTCCCAAATTAAAATTATTCGAAAACTTGTAGTTGAGGTGAGTACCAACCATTGTTTTAGTCTGAAAACTAAATAACGAATTGCTTTCGAGCGATATTTTTATAGGCACTCCCGACTCTATCAATCCTTGATCGATAATTTTTACCCTACCAAGTGCGTAGTCGACAGTAAAATCGGCATTCTCTACCAATTTTCGACCGCCTGCTGTAACTATTACGGAGCCTTGAGGTACATTCATTGCGTTTAAAGCGATATCTGATCCCGATGTGGATTCGTAAGTACCTTTTAGTTTAAACTTATTTTTGTCGGCCGATTGCCTCGCCTTTGTTTGAGTATTATCGTACAATTCTTGAAAAACATACTTTTCCAAAACCGATGAAGGAAGAGTATCCTTCAATGTTTTACCCAAAAAACTACCAAATGGCTCAAGCACAGGGAAGTATATGCGGCCGTTTGTTGAATTAATGGTAACGCCTTCTACAAAGTCGAAAACGCCATCGGGAGTAGGATCGTTGTTGGTATTTAAATTGTCGAGCCGTAACAGTTTAAGCAGCAGTTTTTTACTTGTTTGCGTTTCGGGAATATAATTGATAGCTGTTCCATTTTTATCGTCCTGATAAACAACTTGCAATTGAAAGTTCGCCTTACTAACCTGATAAGCACCAAGCGAATATACGTTTTTCATCATCAGTTTCCAGTTCGGAAGGCGTGGTGTAAAGTTTTGCCCCTTTAAAAGTTTAACCACCAACGCCTCGCCTGCATTAACACCCAACGATGAAAGCTCGCCTACGTTATATGTTCGGCCCTGATAAGTATATTCGTAGGCTACTGCAAGTATTTCGTTGGAATTGAGGGCCGAGTTAAGCGATATGTAACCTAGCTTTGGGTTAAAGGTATATTCGGTTTCCTTAAGTTTTTTAGCATTTTCCATTTTCTCGTAATCTTGCCCATTTCGGAAATCGGAGGCTTCCAGCGAACTAAGGTTGCTGGCAACGTTCTTAATATTACGTACATTATATGCTCCGCCTAATGCAGTTACCGAGCTATAAAGGCTATTTATTTCATTTCTCGGAAAGCTATCGCGAGGCTGAGTTATTGGGACTGTTTTAAAATTAGTAATAATATTAAATTGCTTTCCTTCAGCTAAATCCATAAAAGCCACAATGTTACGCACATTTTCGGTAGCACTTACTTTATTGGTAACCCATACTTCCATTCGCGTTATAATGAAACCAGAGTTTATAAGTGGCAATGTTTTAAGGGCTTCTTCGTATCGGTTGCGAAAAAATTGCGAAAGGAAATAGTGCTTGTTAGCATCGTATTGATCGATTGGTATTTCGAATTCGTTTACCTGTGCGCCGCCTTTCACTTCTATTGCCGACGATTCGCCTTTTTGTTGCGAAAAAACACTGGTAACGGTTAATTTACCAAACTGCAGCTCGGTTTTCAAGCCGAAAAGACTCTGACTACCAGTTATAAGGGAACCCGAAAGCGGTAAGGTAACGTTTCCAGCCTCAATTTTACGTATTATTTCGTCGTCCTTGCCGGTATATTCCAGCTTTGTTTTATTCTCGAAATCGAAGGTGGCTTCGGTGTTATAGTTTATTCCCAACTTCATTTTATCGCCAATATTTCCGGTAACGTTCATTTGAATTTTCTGTTGAAAATCGAATGTTGACGATTTTTGAAGGCGTGCAGAAATGTTAGGATTCTCGGTTTTGGAGGTGTTTACCCCAAATATAAGTTCGGCCGAGCCCTGGGGTACAATATTTATTACGTTGGTGCCAAATATTTTGTCGAATGCCTCGCCGCCAATGTTTAACTTGGGTATAAACGATTTACTGGTTTCGCCTTTATCGGCTTTTCGCCTATCGATCCAATAACTATTTTTTGCATTTTTTGCCTCGAACTGTCTATATTCCTGCATATTCATGGAATATGGCATGCTATAATCGAGTTTGCCAATTTTCTCTTTAAAAACGTATTCGTTTAGTTTGGGGTCGTACTCAACGCTTTTGGTATAGTTCGACGGCAGTTTCATATTTACTCCCCGCGGGTTTTCGGTAGGCTGAAACGGTAACCTGTTGTCGTTTAACTTGTTTCGCGTGGAGGTGCTATCTATTTTATCTGCAGGTATTTCCTGAGCATAAACATTTACTGCTGTGAATAACAGAACAGTAACAAGTGAAGTGAAAATATTTATTAAGAAATTTCTATTCAATTTTATTACGAATAATTAAGAATTAGTACTATGTATCTAGTACTTAGTACTTAGTACTTAGTATCAACTATAAATATAACAAACAATTATACATTTTTAAGTGTCTGTTTAATAAGCTCTTCAACAGAAATATCGGTTTTTGAGGCAAGAAGTTTGTCGAGTACTTTTTCAATTGCCGATTTCGAAAATCCTAAAGTTACTAATGCAGATAACGCTTCATCTTTAATTGTATTGTTTACTTGGAAGAAATTTTCGTTTGCTATGCCATCAACTCCAATTTTATCCTTCAAATCGATAATTATACGCTGGGCAGTTTTAAGCCCAATACCTTTTACGCCCTTTAAGATGTTTACATTACCCTCAGCTATAGCCTTTTGAATATCGGTTGTGCCGAGCGACGATAATATCATGCGTGCAGTATTTGATCCCACGCCCGAAACTGTAATCAGCAAACGGAAAATGGCTCGTTCGTGCAACCCAAAGAAGCCGAAAAGCAATTGTGCGTCTTCGCGAACTACATGGTGAACAAACACTTTACACGGTAAATGCTTATTGTTTTTGTCGCTCTCTGCAAGCTGTGTATAGGTATTAAGGGAAATATGGATATAATAACCAATTCCGCCTGTTTGCACAACAACGTAAGCGGGAGTAAGCTCTGCAATAGTTCCTTCGATAAACTCGTACATAATAACTTTTGCTTTTTATTTGGCGCAAAATAACTAAAAAACGGCGTAAGAAAAGCAATCTCGAAAAATATAATTAGTGTCTCTAAGAAAACTCTTCTTTATTCACAACATATTATTTTTAAGGTGTTCATGAAATCGCTATCGCTAAGTTGTCACTTTTTTCGATAACTTAGCCGAAGGCGCTCTCATGAGCGAAAGCGAATAAAAAAGTAACAATAAAAAAAATTGAAACTCCTATAAAAATTGACTTACAACTATGATTTTAACTTTTTAATGAGTTTTTTTAGTAACATTAATTATTCTAACTTCCAATTTTCTTCTAACTCCCAGTTGGCTCGAACAGGCAGTATCTTGTTGTAATACAGTACCTTTTCGGGCTGAAGCTTTTTGCCAAAATTACCCGTATCCCACTCCTTATTATTGTTTATATCGTAAATAGCTTTTATACTGTACTTTGCAGGATTAATGAAGTCGAAAATAACAATTTCGTCTTTAGTAATAATATTCTGGTTTACAATAACATCTTTATCGGCCAATAATTGAATAATTGTAGGGTTTTTTACGTTGGTAATCGATAGCTTAATTTTTCCGTAATAATCGTCCTTTTGCGTTTTGAAATTGAACCCAACGGAATCGTTTACTTCGCTGTAAATATCGGTAATAGAAGCGGTATCGATTGAAATTGAGTAATCCGAATTTGCATCGAAAGGAAAAACTATATGAAACTTACGCAAAAAAGTGCTGTCGTGCAGCAATTTATATTTTACGGGTTTCAATTTTCGATCTTTGTCGGTATCGTCGGTTTTAAAAACCAATATTTTTGAAGTATCGATAAAAGCCACAGGACTACTGGCTTCGATAATTACTTGGCTGTTTAAATCGACAACCGATTTTCCTTCAACTGTGCTATTAATCTTTAAACTAGCAGTTTTAGGCGCTTTTGCATCGTTGCGTTTATTACTTTTTAAATTAGGTAACTTCTTATTAGTTAATTTAATTGTATCTATTTTGGCGACAATTTTTTCGAGACTATCGGTAACACTATATATTACACGTAGTTGAAGTGTGTCGGTATGTACCAAAGCGGTATCGGTAATCCAGTATTTTACTGTGTCGTCGAATATTGGTCGGTCGGCTGTTAACCAAGCTTTTGCTGAGAAATTTATAGGTTCCAACTTTAATGAGTCGGCAATAGGCATCTTAAAAATTAATTCGAAGCAATTAGGCGTAATGCGCTCATATTTATCTAGATACTGTTTTTCATGACCTTCGGTAAAAGAGTAAAGGTGTATTTGTGGTTTAGGTATTTTTCGAATGTGTTTAATGGTATCCGATTTAATTGTATCGAGCACAATACTATCCTTTTGATTATGGTAACGCTCGTCTATTGATATTAATGTGTCGGAAAAAGCAATTTGCTCGGTCGGCACATCGAACAAGTAATTCTGATTTGCATCCTTTACTGCAAAAATCAAAAACGAATCGGCACGGATATTATTAAACGAGAACCAACCTTTATCGCTTGTTTTTGCAACATATACAGGCAGTTGCTTACGTGGAATAGAGTCGTGAAACTTATCGAACAACATAACATACATACCGTCCTTATCGGGCTGATGATCGAAAGCATCAATTACCTGCCCATGCAACGATAGGGAGTCAATTACACTACAGGTAGATACCACAAAATTGAAGTTGTCCAACGCGTTGCCTTCGTTTAAGTCGGTAACGGCACTTCCGAAGGCGAAACGATATGTTGAAAAAGGCTTCAGATCTTCTTCGAGCGTAATAACAATACTTTTGTTTCGCACCAGCACGATTGGTTTCTTTTTCATTGGTGGCGAAACAATAAATTGAGTGCTAATATCCTTAAGCTGAATAAATTCGCTGAAAAATATTTCGATTTTTTTGCCATGAAAATTAGTAGCATAATTTGCTGGAGAACTTCCTATTACAGTTGGCGGAACATAATCCTTAGGCCCACCCGTAGGCGAACCAATTTTGGCACATGACGAAATGGTAACAAATATGGTTATAGTAAAGATAAAGTGCTTAAAAAATTTTACAGTCATGTTATATTCAGTATTTTGCCTATCCCTACATTCTTCAGTTTTAATAAATAGGAGTGGTATGATAAATTTAAGATCTAACGAATGTTAATCTATATTTTCCAGTTTTCCACCCTAAGACCTTGTATTCGCGCGAAATTATTAACATTGTTGGTTACTAAAATCAAATCGTTTTCAATGGCTATTCCAGCTATCAATAAGTCAATATCATCAATCAATTCGCCGTTAATTCTCAATTTAGAATAAATTTCAGATGATATTTTACAAGATTCCTCTGTTAAATTAATAACAATATTCTCCTAAACAAATTCATTAAATATTTCGAGTTGCTTATGGGCATTCTTGTATAATAATCCACTCATTATTTCATAGTAAGTTATCAAACTAATTTCAATAACCTCATAATTAGCTAGTTGCTTTTTAAAATTATCAACAACAATAGAATCGCCCTTAAAAAAATACGAGAGGATGTCTGTGTCAATCAAAACTCTATTCATTTGTTCTTCGAGAATTATTTGACCGATTTGAAATTAAACTATCAGTAAGTTCAAAAAATGCAGAATCATCTAAACCAACCAACTACCAGCAAACGATAGAGTTTTATGTAACGGTCTGGAATTTAGTTCTAAAATGTTCAAATCATTGTTCAAATCATTAAGTTTATCCGATGGAATTCTACGAATTCTACGAAATATTTGTTGACGAATTTGAGTGTCGGCTATCATGGTTATATTTTTTTCAAAAGTACAAAAATAAAACGAGGTTGCAAATATGGTCATTTTCGCAATTTATAACTCATTGGCATTTAAAGATCTCAAATTAAACTCATCAAATTTAACCCTAAATACCATTGTTTTTTTACCTTTGTTGCCAGAAAAAAATTTAAAAACGATAATATGGTACTCGATTTTATTCATTGGAACGTAAATCCAGAAATATTCTCTTTTTTTGGTATATCGGTGCGGTGGTATGGCTTGTTGTTTGCTTCCTCGTTTTATTTTGGTTACATAATGTTTAACAAATTTTTTAAACTCGAAAACATAAATATCGAAGTTCTCGATCGCCTAACTATATACATGGCAATAGGCACCTTGGCTGGCGCTCGATTGGGGCATTGCATTTTTTACCAGCCCGAATATTATTTTCAGCATCCATTGGAAATGTTGTTGCCGTTTGAATTCGAACCTAAATTTCGGTTAGTAGGATATCAGGGTTTGGCTAGTCATGGCGCGGGCATTGGTATTTTAACGGCTATATACTTTTTTGCCCGTAAGGAGAAGCGAACATTTTTATGGGTAATGGACAGAGTGGTTATAGCAGTAGCGTTGTCGGGATTTTTTATTCGAATGGGCAATTTAATGAACTCCGAAATATATGGCCACGCAACCAGCATGCCTTGGGGCTTTATTTTTATGCGCGACGGCATGACCACGCCAATGCATCCAACCCAAATTTACGAGGGCTTATCATATCTTTTTATTTTTATATTTCTATATAAACTATATTTCCGCGCTAAAGGCAAGCCTACCGAAGGTTTGTTGTTCAGTATATTCCTTATTTTAGTATTTGGGGCTCGTTTTTTAATAGAGTTCGTAAAAAACACGCAAGTCGATTTCGAAAATGGTATGTACCTAAATATGGGGCAGTTACTTTCTATACCATTTATATTAATGGGTGTTGGTATTTGGGTTTACATCCGAAATAAATCGCAATCGACTAAGGTATAAGTTTTTATTGAGGTAATTCAAAAATTTTCAATTAATTGAAAAGCAATTTTTTTCGTCGGTTACGCTGCAATAATACAAGACTACACATAAACGGCTTTTTGTTCTCGCTCCACTGCTTTTTAATAAATCCGTTTAAAGTTGTGCAGTTTAAAGTTGCAAGTATTGCAGCTTTTCTATGTATTTCAGGAGTAAGACGGACATTTAGCACCCCATTATAGTTTTTTGAACATTAATTCCATTTTTTCTACAGAGTTCCAGATAATCCAAAACAGCCTCTTTAAATGCTTCTTTGAGTTCGACAACAGTCTGACCTTCAAATGTTACTAAGGCATTAATGCCCTCTATTTTACCAAAAAAGGCATCGTCTTTTGCACTAAAATTAACGCTACCACTAAAATTCTTATATTCTAAAGTATTCATAGTGTGTGCTTTATTCGTTTTCTTCTACTATGTAGCCGATTGTTTTAAGTTCCTTTGAAATATATTTCATTGTATATGCTTTGATAATATTTCCTGGATGTGGTTTGCGAATCATGATTGAATGTTCTTTTGCTTTATTGAAAAGCATCACTCGTGTGTTACACATTAAACCTAAAGTGCATAATATCACCGTCTTGCACCACGTATTCCTTACCTTCAATCGATATTTTACCTGCTTCGCGGCAAGCAGCCTCCGAAACGTATTTGGTGTAATCGGTGTATTTTATAACCTCGGCGCGTATAAATCCCTTCTCGAAATCGGAGTGAATAATACCAGCGGCCTGCGGGGCTTTAGTGCCTTTAATGAATGTCCACGCGCGGCTTTCGTCGGCTCCAGTGGTAAAATATGTTTGAAGTTTTAGAAGATGGTAAGCTGCTTTTATTAGCCGCGCAACGCCCGAATCCTGTAATCCAGCTTCTTCCAAAAACATTTGACGCTCCTCGAAGGTTTCGAGTTCGGCAATTTCCGATTCGGTTTTAGCCGTAACTACCAACATTTCGGCGTTTTCGTTTTTTATGGCTTCGCTAACCATGTCAACATACTTGTTTCCCTTTACAGCACTGGCTTCATCAACATTACAAACATACATAATTGGTTTATCGGTAAGAAGAAAAAGATCGTGAGCCAATTTTTGATCATCCTTATTATCAAGCACTACCGTACGCGCCGATTGACCCTTTTCCAAAACTTCTTTATATTGAAGTAATATCTCCAGTAATCGTTTGGCCGATTTGTCGCCGCCAGCAATAGCCTGTTTTTGTGTTTTGGCTATTCTGCTTTCCACTGTTTCTAAGTCTTTCAACTGAAGCTCAGTATCGATAATTTCCTTGTCGCGTACTGGGTTTATCGACCCATCAACGTGAGTTACATTGTCGTCGTCGAAACACCTTAAAACGTGTATAATAGCATCGGTTTCGCGAATATTAGCCAGAAATTTATTTCCTAAACCTTCGCCTTTACTGGCACCTTTAACCAAACCTGCAATATCAACAATTTCAACTGTGGTTGGAATAACATTTTTGGGCTTGTCAATTTCGGCAAGTTTAATCAACCGCTCGTCGGGCACGGTAATTACGCCAACGTTTGGCTCTATAGTACAAAAAGGAAAGTTCGCGGCTTGCGCTCTGGCATTCGATAAACAATTAAACAAGGTGGATTTCCCAACATTCGGTAAACCCACAATTCCACACTGAAGACCCATAATTTGTTGCTTTACGTAAAATTTTTAGTGGCGCAAAGTTATAGGAAATAACGCAACTTTACTAGTTTTAAGAATAGTGTTGTATGGCATCTGCTTAAACAATTAACTATTAGATAGTTACTGTTTACAATATGTTTTTTACTCAATTATTTTTAAAAAATCATAAAAATTATTTATCTTTGACCGTTTGGTTAAACCATTTAATTAAACTATTAAGTTTAATCAACTATTTAAAAATGAGCGAACAAGAAAAACCGACCGAGGAAATAATATTCGATGCTGCACAAAAAGTTTTTGTGTTAAAGGGATTTGATGGCGCACGAATGCAGGAAATAGCTGAGGAGGCTGGTATTAACAAGGCCTTGCTGCATTATTATTACCGAACCAAGGAAAAACTGTTTCGCGCAATTTTCGAGCGTGTGTTGGGTTATGTAATTCCCAAAGTGTTGGCCTTTGTTGAATCTGACGAGACTTTTTTCTCGAAAATAGAATTCTTCGTACACACGTATGTGGAACTGCTGTTGAAAAACCCATACATTCCCAATTTCATTTTAAGCGAACTAAACCGAAACCCAAACAATATAGCCGATATGCTTGGTAGCTTGATAGTTAAAAACGATGCGTTTGCAAAGTTTTCGAAATTAATTAATACTGAAATTGAAAAGGGAACTATTCGCCCAATTCAGCCCGAGCACTTAATAGTGAACATGATAAGCCTTTGCATATTCCCATTTCCTGCTCGTCCAATATTTCAAAGTGTATTTTTCAAGAACGATAAAGATAAATATCAGGAGTTTTTAAAAACTCGAAAAAACGAAGTGACTTCGTTCATTATTAATGCGATAAAAGCTGAAAAATTATGAGTATTTTTTATAAATATTTGGCACAATGGTTTGTATTAGTGTGTATTACATTAAGTTTTATAACAATAAATGCGCAAAATTCATCTATTACCTTGCAATACTGCGAAACCGAAGCAATTAACAATTACCCATCAATAAAAGATAAGGAACTATTGCATGCAGCATCGGTACTGCGAGTTCAAAATATAAACGCTTTATGGTTACCATCGTTAAGTTTGAACGGTCAGGCTACATATCAGTCGGATGTTATCGATATTAACTTACAAATGCCTAATAATCAATTATCAATAAAACAATCGCACGACCAATATAAAGCCACGGTTGACGCTAATCAATTGATTTTTGATGGAGGCACTACAAAATACCTTCGAAAAATGGAGGAGTCATTTCAAGCTACAAATATCCAACAAGTTGATGTTGACATATATAAAGTGCGCGAGCAGATTAGCAACGTGTATTTTATGCTATTAATGTTGCAGGAATCGCAAAGGCTTCTGTCCACCTCGTTGGGCGAAGTGTCGGAACGCGAAAAAGTTGCAGAATCGTTGGTTAAAAATGGAGTTCTAATTACTTCCGATTGGGACGTACTTAAAGCCGAAAAATTAAAGATAGAACAGCAACTGATTGATTTTAAATTCAATAAAAAAGCTAATGTTAATATATTGTCGATATTAATAAACAAACCTGTTTCCGATAGCTTAGAATTCGAGTTGCCAGTTGTGGAAATAAAAGATACGGCAACAAGCCAACGACCTGAATATAAGTATTTTGAATTGCAAGCAATGCAGATCGACGATAACAAAGCATTAACTTATACAATGCGTATGCCCAAAGTTTATGCATTTGCACAAGGTGGTTACGGGCGGCCAGGTTTAAATATGCTCTCCGATAAGTTTAACCCGTTTTACATTTTTGGTGCAACGCTAAAGTGGACTATTTGGGATTGGAAAAAAAATAGCCGCGATAGGCAAGTGTTCGACATTCAAAAACAGATGATTAACACGCGACACGAAGGCTTCGATAGAAACCTTAACATCGATTTGCAGAATAAAATAGCAAACATTAAAAAACTCGAAGAAACCATAAAGCTCGATTCTGCAATTGTGGAAATAAGAGTTCGTGTGGCACAATCGGCTGCATCGCGGTTAGAGCAAGGTGTAATAACCTCAACCGACTATTTAACAGAGCTTAACGCTACAACCTTAGCAACTATAAATGCCAAAATGCACAAAATTCAATTCGTTCAGGCGAAGGTAAATTATATGCTAGCACGAGGATATTGAGGTTAACTTGCGTCTGTCCGTAAAGTTTGTTTTTGATTAGCAACGAGCTTTAGCTCGTTGAAAAATAAAACAAACAGATAAGGCTTTAGCCTAAATATCGATATATTATTTGGGCTAAAGCCCATCTTTATATATTCATTTTCTCAGGCATAAATGCCAGAGCTATTAAAAAAACCGACATTACGGATGTACACTAACTATTACTCGAATTGGCATATCGTTTACGATCGTTTTCATTTAAAAGAATTTTTCGTAATCGCACAAATTTGGGAGTAACTTCCACATACTCATCTTCTTGAATATATTCCAGAGCTTCTTCTAACGAGAATTTTATAGCTGGGGCAATACGCATTTTCTCGTCGGTACCCGTTGCACGCATATTTGTAAGCTTTTTGGTTTTCGATATGTTCAATCCCAAATCGCCAGCACGAGTATGTTCGCCAATTACTTGACCTGAATATATTTCCACGCCTGGATCAACAAAATACTTGCCGCGATCCTGAAGCTTGTGCAGAGCATAAGCTATCGATTCGCCAGTTTCTATCGATATAAGCGACCCATTTACACGTTTTTCAATATCGCCCTTCCATGGAGCATATTCCAAAAATCTATGCGTCATTATAGCTTCGCCAGCTGTAGCTGTAAGCACCTGATTACGTAATCCAATAATACCGCGCGATGGTATATTGAATTCTAAATGAATACGGTCGGCTTTGCGCTCCATCTTAAGCAGTTCGCCTTTGCGCTTCGAAACCAATTCGATAGCTTTACCCGAAGTTTCCTCGGGCATATCAATCGATAAAATTTCGATTGGTTCGCATTTCTCGCCACCAATTTCCTTTATAATTACCTTAGGCTGACCTACTTGAAGCTCATAACCTTCCCGGCGCATTGTTTCTATTAAAACCGATAAGTGCAAAACACCTCGGCCAAAAACAGTAAACGCATCGGCCGAATCGGTTGGTTCTAAGCGTAAAGCAACATTTTTTTCAAGCTCTTTGTCAAGCCTATCTTTAATATGGCGCGATGTAACATACTTACCATCGCGACCAAAAAATGGCGAGTTGTTAATTGTAAACACCATGCTCATTGTAGGTTCGTCGATCGAAATGGTTTCCAACGGTTCAGGGTTTTCGATATCGCAAATGGAATCGCCAATATTAAAACCTTCAATACCTACTAGAGCGCAAATTTCGCCCGAGCTAACCGATGGCACTTTCTTTTTTGCAAAGCCTTCGAAAATCAACAATTCCTTAATACGAGTGCGGGTAACCGACAGGTCGCGCTTAACCAGCGATACCATCATGTTTTCCTTAAGTTCGCCACGATTCACACGGCCAATGGCAACTCTACCAACATACGACGAATATTCCAACGAAGTAATAAGCATTTGAGGCGTGCCCTTTAGCGATTTTGGCGGTGGAATATGCTTAATTATGCTCTCGAATAATGGAGCAATATCGGTTGACGGTTTCTTCCAATCGTTCGACATCCAACCGTGCTTTGCCGAACCATAAATAGTCGGAAAACTCAACTGCTCTTCGGTACCATCGAGGTTAAACATAAGTTCAAATACCTCTTCCTGAATTTCTTCGGGCCGGCAATTTGGCTTATCAACCTTATTAATAACTACAATGGGTTTTAGGCCCAAATGAAGTGCCTTTTGAAGTACAAACCGCGTTTGCGGCATAGTTCCTTCAAACGCATCAACCAATAGGATAACACCATCGGTCATATTTAATACTCGCTCAACTTCGCCTCCGAAATCAGCGTGGCCAGGCGTATCAATAATATTTATCTTAACTCCTTTGTACATTACCGAAACATTCTTAGCCAGAATGGTGATACCTCTTTCTCGTTCTAGCTCATTGCTGTCCATAATAAGTTCTCCCGGAGTTTCGTGCTCCTTAAAAAGATTACCCATCATCAACATCTTATCTACTAGTGTTGTCTTGCCATGATCTACGTGCGCAATAATTGCGATATTCCTGATATTTTGCATATTTTCCTTTAAAAAAACGGAGTGCAAAGGTAGTAATAATTATTCTCTTTATTTTTCTTTTTATATTAGGATTAAAATTTATACTTTTGCAGCTCGAAAATTTTATAACGTGAAGTCTAATCGGCAGTTTGTCATCCCATTTAAGGGTCTTAAAGTTGGAAAACACGATTTTGTTTTCGATGTCGACGATAAGTTCTTTGATAGTTTTGAAGGTAGCGAAATACAAAAAGGTACTATAAATACCATTGTAATTCTCGACAAAAAACCATCGATGTTGGAAATCGATTTTCATTTAAAAGGTTCGGTAAGTGTAGCTTGCGACGTTTGCCTCGACGAACTTGAAATTAACATAGAATACGATTCGAAATTATTTGTTAGATTTGGCGAAATAACTGAAGAGCAAACCGACGAAATAATCGTACTTTCACATGCCGAACACGAACTAAATGTTGCACAATATATATATGAGTACAGCCATTTAGGATTGCCTTATAAACGCATTCACAGTAACGACAAAAAAGGTAAAAGTAAATGTAACAAGGAGATGCTCAAGAAATTAGACGAATATTTAGTGCGAAATGAACAAGAACAAGGAAACGACCCACGGTGGGACGATTTAAAAAATCTATTGAATAACAATTAATAATACATAATATGCCAAATCCGAAAAGGAAACATTCCAAACAACGCAGAGACAAGAGAAGAACTCATGATAAGGCTTTAGTGCCTACTGTTGCTAAGTGTAACAACTGTTCAGCATCGGTGTTGTATCATCGTGTATGCCCTGCTTGTGGCTACTATCGTGGAAAACTAGCTATCGAAAAAGCAGTAAAAGCATAAATTGAGCAGTAAAATTATATCCTACAATTCGATATGGTAAGAATAGGTTTGGATGTGATGGGTGGAGACTACGCGCCGAATGCAACAATTGCAGGCGCTATTCTGGCTCAAAAGGAGTTGCCTAATGGTACTGAAATAGTATTAATTGGCAATAGAGATAGAATTGAAGCTGAGCTTATTAAGCAAGGAGCTAACTCGTTGGGGTTTGAAATTATTCATTCTAGCGAAGTTATCGAGATGGGCGATCATCCTTCGAAAGCCTTTACCCAGAAACCCGATTCGAGTATCGCCGTTGGGTTTCAAAAGTTGCAAGCTGGCGAAATAGATGGTTTTGCTAGTGCTGGTAGTACTGGCGCCATGATGGTTGGTGCTATGTACTCAGTAAAATCAATTCCAGGGATTATCCGCCCCACAATAACATCGCCCATTCCTAAAATGAGCGGTAGGTCAACAATTCTTTTGGATGTAGGTCTGAATTCCGACTGCAAACCCGAAGTATTGTATCAATATGGTATCCTCGGATCGCTCTATACCGAGTTCGTGTGTAATATCGAAAAGCCAAAAGTTGGTTTATTGAATATTGGATCCGAACCCGAAAAGGGAAACATACTTACAAGGGCTACATATTTGCTGATGGCCGAAACTAAGGATTTCAATTTTGTTGGAAATGTTGAAGGAAACGATATCTTTAACGATAAAGCTGATGTGGTGGTATGCGATGGTTTTGTTGGAAATATTGTATTAAAACAAGCCGAAGCCGTTTACCATTTGGCTAAATACCGTAATTTGAACGACGAATACTTCAATCGATTTAATTTTGAAATCTATGGAGGTACTCCCGTTTTAGGTGTTAATGGTAACGTAGTTGTGGGACATGGAGTTTCCAACGATATTGCCATAAAAAACATGATACTGCATACTAAAGATGTAATACGAGCTAAATTGCCCGAAAAAATTAAGGAATTCTTTAAGTAATGAATAAAATCAGAGCTTCAATAACTGGTATCGAGGCATTTTTGCCCGAATACATATTAACCAACGAGGAATTAAGTCGTATGGTTGATACATCTGACGAATGGATAATGCAGAGAATTGGTATCAAGGAACGTCGAATTCTTAAAGGAAAGGATTTGGCTACCTCAGATATGGGAGCCGAAGCAGCTCTTAGGCTTTTTGCAAAAACTGGCACCAAAGCCGATGATATCGATTTAATTATTGCAGCCACGGTTACACCCGACATGTTTTTCCCTTCAACGGCCTGTGTAATAGCCGATAAAGCTGGCATAAAAAACGCTTGGGGATTCGATTTAAGCGCTGCCTGCTCAGGCTTTATATATGCCTTGCAAACAGCTTCGCAATTTATCGAGTCGGGCCGATACAAAAAAGTGCTATTGGTTGCTGGCGATAAAATGTCGTCGATTGTTAATTATAACGACCGTACAACTTGCCCATTATTTGGCGATGCATCTGTAGCTGTGCTACTTGAGCCCGACACTGAAGATTTTGGTGTAATGGATCATATTTTCCAAATTGATGGTTCGGGTCGTCATCATTTGTACGTAAAAGGTGGAGGCTCCTTACGACCGTCTTCTCACGAAACCATCGATTCTGGCGATCATTATATGTATCAAGAGGGTCAAACAGTTTTTAAGGTTGCAGTATCGAAAATGGCCGACGTTGCTGTTGAGATGATGGAACGACATAATATTACTGCCGAAGATCTTGCTTGGCTGGTACCACATCAGGCAAATATGCGTATTATCGAAGCTACTGCTCGCCGCATGGGATTAAGCAAGGAAAAGGTAATGATAAATATTGAACGCTACGGGAACACAACTGCAGCAACCATTCCGCTTTGTTTATGGGACTGGGAAAAGGAACTGAAAAAAGGCGATAAATTAATTCTGGCTGCTTTTGGTGGTGGATTTACGTGGGGTTCCATTTATTTGAAATGGGCGTATAACTCGTAATGAAATAGTACTGAGTACTGATTACCAAGTAAATATATAAAGGAATAAAAAAGCTCGATATGCATCGGGCTTTTTTATTTCGTTTTACTCAATATTCTTTCGCAACTCGGCAAAAAAACCATGTAACGCTTCCGAATTGCGCTCTTTAATTACGTCTATTATAAAAGGTTAGCTTTTCGCTAATCTGTTCTAATTGCGGCAATTTGTAAGGGTTAAAGAGTATTTAGTAATATAGCTGAGTTTGACAAAAATATTTTTAACTATTAAATATACAAGTGCTTAAATACCAATTTATTTCAAACTTCCATAAATTATATTGGTTAGTTTTTCTACAAAATCGCCATGCGAATTTGGGGTTTGTTGGGTCATAATCAAACAAATAAGCTTTTCTTTTGGGTCTGCCCAATACGTTGTACCAAAATAACCACCCCAGCTAAAGGTATCTTTATTTCTCGCGTATAAATTACCCGAATTCTCTGATGCTAAAGAGAATGCAAGACTAAAGTTGTCCTTTTCAACAATTTTAGTGTCTAATTGAGGGCTTAATAATAGTTCAACGGTGCGTCGTCCAAGTATGTGTGTACCATTGTATATGCCTCCGTTAAGCAACATTTGCAAAAATATGGCATAATCGTAGGCTGTCGACGATAAACCTGCCCCACCTGAGAAATAACTTTTAGGCATCAATGGATAATTTGGGTCAATTTTTCGTTCGCTTGCCGACCATTCCACAATTTTACCCTCTTTATTTTCCATATATACCGAAGGTAGCCTATCGGCTTTATTATTAGGTACATTAAAATAGGTGTCGCTCATGCCCAATGGTTCGAATATATTTTCTGCAAAATATGAGTCTAAGGATTTACCACTGATAATTTCAACCAAACAACCTAATAAGTCGGTATTTAAGCCATAGGTCCATTTTTCACCCGGGTTGTGTGCCAAAGGCATGGTTCCCAAAACCTTCATTTTGCTAATAAATTTTCGTGAATATAACCCAGACCTGATGGTACACCCGCTTTTGCATAAATTGCTCTCATTGAATCGGAACCAATTAAGGCATAATCAATTCCAGAAGTATGCGTTAGTAAATCGCGAAAGGTTATTTCGCGTTTTGCTGGAACCGACGTATAGCTTGAGTCGGTTTGGTTAAAACGCATAATTATTCTAGGATTTTTAAATTCAGGAATAAAATCGGAGATATTTTGGTCAAGCCTCAATTTGCCTTGCTCAAACAACTGCATAATAGCCACACTAGTTATTGCCTTGGTTTGGCTCATAATCCTGAATATAGCATTATTGTCCATCGGTTTCTTTAAAGCCAAATTGGAGTATCCGTGACCTTTGTAATATACAATTTCATTGTCTTTTACAACAATAACTACTGCCCCAACCAACTGGTTTTTATCGATATAATGCTTCAAAACCGTATCTACACTACATAATTTGCCGTAATTAATATCATTTCGTATTTTTTCAATGGGCAAAAGTACTTGCGAAACAACGTGTTGTAAGAGTAAAAACGAAAGGAAAAATAATGATGTGAATTTCATGTTAGTATAAATTTTTGACGTAACTACTTAATGTTTAGGCAATTTCATTTTTGTATGGGGCTGACGATTGCGCCCCCATTCGGGTTACGGATATTGCAGCTGCTTTATTGGCAAAAACTATAGCATCTTCCAGCAGTAAACCATCGGATATGCCTACGGCAAGTGCACCGTTGAAGACATCGCCAGCGGCTGTGGTATCAATAGCATTAACCTTTTGAGCTGCAATCATTTTCGCAAATTGCTTTGTTACCAATAATGCACCTTTGCTTCCCATGGTTATTATTACATTTTCAACACCCTTTTGCAGTAGCACTTTGGCCGCAGAGGTTGCAGTGTCAATATCCGTAACTTCAATTCCGGTTAGGAGGCTTACTTCGGTTTCGTTAGGTGTAATTAAATATAGTTTATTAAACAGTTCATTAGGTAATTCGCACGCCGGTGCTGGGTTTAATATAATTTTACAACTATGTTTTTCAGCATGAGTGGCTGCACTAAGTATAGTAGCAATTGGAATTTCGAGCTGCATAAGCAATATTTCCGATTGGGAAATAAGTGTTTTAGCTGACTCCAAGTCGGAAGGCAATAAATTATTATTAGCCCCCGAAGCCACTACAATACAATTTTCTCCCTTGTTATCTACCATTATGAGTGCAACACCCGACGGATTTTTAGTGTCAACCATACAAAAATCGGTATTGATATTGTTTTGCTTAAAACTATCAATAGCTTGTTGGCCAAATAAATCATTACCTACTTTAGCAACAAATGTTACATTACCACCTAAACGAGCGGCTGCAACTGCCTGATTAGCACCTTTGCCACCCAAATTCATAAAAAATTCGCCACCTAAAATTGTTTCTCCCGGAGCAGGTAATTTGTTAGATTTAACTACCATATCGGTATTTGAACTCCCAATTACTGTGATTTTCATGTGTTTATATAAATTTTGCCAATACAATTAAACCAAGTCCCAATACAAAAAAACCAAACATTAATGCCAAAAGGAAATTAACACTTTTGGGAGCTCCTTTAAACTCGTGCCATACAAATACACCCCAAATAGCAGCAACCAATGTAGCGCCCTGGCCTAAACCGTAGGAAATAGCGTAACCAACTTTGCCAGATGCGATTATATTAAACAACATACCTGTGCACCAAATACTTCCACCAAGTAAACCTACAAGATGAATTGATTTTTTGCCACCAAAATAATCGCTGTAACTAAGCGGAGGACCTTCAACTGGCCGTTTCATCATTATAGTATTAAATAAAAAATTGCTAATTAATATACCAAATGAAAAAACTACAATTGCAGTATAAGGAGTTAGCTTTCCAATTTCCGGATTTGCAAATGAATTGGTAAGTGAACCTGCAACAAAACGATAAAATAATGCCATTAAAACACCGCCAATAACTGCATATAATATGCCTTTAACAGGAACATTACTCTTTTTACTTACCATTTTTTTATAAGCCAAAGAGTCTAAAACAATAGCAAGAGCTACCAAAAATACCCCTAAAAATAAAACCAAAGGATTGCCATCGGGTTTATAAATATAGTTAACCAATACCCCAAGTACCAATGCAATACCAATACCTACCGGAAAAGCAACAGCCATACCGGTAATTGCAATTGCAGCTACCACAAGTATGTTGGCGAGGTTAAAAATTACACCTCCAATAAATGCTCCTTTTAACGAATCGAAATTGGCTTGCATTAGGTCGTTTAAAAATGGTCGCCCTTGATCGCCATGGCTTCCCATAGTGAATGCAAACATCAACGACATCAAAAATATACCTATTACATAATCCCAGTAAAACAATTCGAATCGCCAGGTTTTTCCAGCCAACTTTTGTGTGTTTGCCCACCCACCCCAACAAAGCATAGTTATTACAGTGAATACTATTGCTAATGAATAACTTGAAACAATGCACATCGTCGTAATTATTTAATTATTAATACTTTACTTATTTTTAATCCAAACTCTTACTTCTCCACCTGTTTGACCGGCATCGGCAAATGGAACAAGTTTTAAATCAACAGGTTTGCCGTTATAAATTGCCTTAATACTATAAATTTGACTGCCAACCCAATTTTTAGGTAATAACAATTTCGAAAGCGTGTTTAATTTCGTGTAATTTATCTTTAATTGATCGGGGTTTATAATACTGGCATTTAACGATTTATCGAAAGCCAATATTTGTGGGCCATTCTTAATAGCAACAAATCCAGGATAGCTTTTCCCTCCATCTAAAATCTGTGTGTTTAAATCGAACGAAACAATCACTGAGGTAGTTTTGTCCCATTCGCGTTCAATGTTAAGATATTGCCCTGCAACACCTTCCATTACTTGCGAACCTATTTGGGCTATATAGTTTTTGCACCACGTAGGTACATGTAAGGCTATATTGAAGAACTCTTTTTTAGGAACAGCTACCACAATTGTTGCTTTTCCTTCCGATGGGAAATTTGAACTTATGCCACAGTTAATTTGAAATGTATTTCCTTGTTTATTAAGTATTTCCGAATTAATTTTGGCATCGGAATATAAGTTTATGCTTAACCCATTTGTTGCACTTTTTGTAATAGCCAATTCTGGAATTGCTGCAATTCCACGCGGAATGCTAGCCAAACAGCAATGAGCATCAATATTACAACGATAGGGCTTTTCCCCTTGCAACGCAGTATAATAGCTCACACATCCAGTTTGTGGGTTTTCGGCAGCAAATAAATGGTTGTAAACCGATTTTTCAATTTCGTCAACATATTTTGGTTCACCAGTTAAATTGTAAAGCGCCTGACTAAATTGTATCCATGTAGTTGTTACACAACCTTCACCCATGTGATTTTCATTTTCAGCAGGCAAAAAATAATCGTCTTTAAAATGCTCATGCTCACTCGCGGTACCTGTGATATAAAGTTTATATTTGGCCACATCGTTCCAGGCATTTTCAGCAGCTTTCAACAACTTTGCATTACCTGTAAGCTGGTATAACTTTACAATACCTGTTAAATTCGACATCATTTCGTATGCCTTTGCATTGGCCGTTTTATCTACTTTGCCAATTGTAGTAAGCGTTGTAATTATTTTTGGTGCATTTTCAAAATCGTAAGCTTTAATAATGTAATTACAAAAATCGAGGTATTTTTTATCGCCTGTAAACCTGTAAAGTTCGGTCATTGGTTCGAGCACACTTGTTGAAGCCATGCCCATGTGCCCCGATGATTTAATAATATTGCGCTGGCCTGTATTTTCGCCAAAAGTTTTGCAAAGCAAGTCGCCCATTTTAATAGATGTTTCCAATGCAGGTTTGTAACCTGTAACCGAATAATAGCTTAATAAACCCAATATGTTGTATTTATGAGCCCAAACGTCCCAATCGGTCCAATAATTCTCGGGAATATATGTGCCTAAATATCCATCTTCGTTTTGGCATGCAATTAATATATCCACAATCCTATCCATTTGCATTTTTAACTGCTCGTTTTTAGTTGATCGCCAAACACGGCTAGCAGCATGTAAATACTTACCAGTATATTCTCCAACCCATGTTTGCTTACCAGGGCGGTTGTAATAACATTCTAAAATTCCAATTTCGTCGATATTAAGCAAACGCTTAATCAAATTAGCTTCAAGTCGGGTATTTAAATATCCCCCAAAAGAAATGTTTTCTATACTTAAAGGCATTTCTTTATCAGGTACAACTTGGCTAACTAACGGATATTCAAAATGTTCATTTTTTCTAGTAGTATTTATGTATGTTAAAAGTGTTTCGTATTGTAAGGTTTCATTTATTTCATTTACTCCAAAACTGTAATTTATTCTATAAGTTTTAAGATTATTTATAGGTACTACAACTTTAAAAGCCGAATCGGCTTTTTTACCGATAGAAATTGAGGTATCTTTCTTAAAAACAACATTATTGGTATTGGCTTCATATACTTTAACCTTTAAATTTCCTTTAATATCATCAATCGGTATTTTAAAATTAAAGAGTAAAGTACTTGAGCATGATTTAATGCCCGCTTTACATTCAACAGGTGTGTCATTAGTTGTTAAATAAGTAATATCCGATAGTAAAATGGGTCCAACATTTCGGGATTTTCCCCACATTCCACCATTTCCACTAAAATCAGAAACTTTAATTGCAATTGTATTCTCTTTGTCCCAATTTATCATGCTTACAGGAACAATATATACGCGTTCGCTATCCCAGCCAATAAATCCACCTATTCTTTGCCCATTTAAATATGTATCATCCTGATCATCTACTCTACCTAAATTAATTCGTACTTTTTGAAGGATTGAACATTTTTCTTTTAAACTCGAAGGAATTACCAATTTTAATCTATACCATGCAATGCCATCGAAATCGGTATAATTTTGTGCTTCCCAAAAAGTATCAACTTTAATTGTTTTCCACGAGAGGTCGTTAAATTCAGGTTTTGAGTACTCGATACTATCGCCTGTAGTAAATTTCCACTCATTAGGCAGAACTAGTTCGTCGGTATTCATTTTGCTTCTAGAGCACGAAAGTACAAGCAAAGCACTGCAAATAATATAAACTAATTTTGTTTTCATGTTTAAATTGTATTTAAGTTAGTATATATGGTGATATATTGTTATTTATCTAAAAATCTGATAATTAAATCGGTTACACAAGTTGTCCAGCTCACGTTTTCATTTCCATAGGCTTCACCGGTAATTGGATTAAACCATTCGTTAAAGCGCGCACTGCGAACACATACATTATCTTTATATTGTGGACCAACCATTCTTACGGTTTTTAGTGCAAGTTCCTTTGCTACATCTGTATATCCTTGTTTTTCTAATCCCAAACATATCAACCAGTTTATATTTGGCCAAACTGGTCCACGCCACATTATATCTTTAGTAAAGGAAGATTCGGACATAGCTACGCTCGGTACAGGATAAGCAAGCCAAAATTCGTTAGGGTTAAGTAAATGCTCGTTTACAAGCCTTTTTATTCTCTCTTTGCGCGCATTTCTTAAAAACATGGACATAAAGGTAAATTCGGTTTTTACCTTTATTTGTTGGTGTGTAACGGTGTTAATATCGTAATACATACCGTCGGTTTCGTTCCAAAAATCTTTCTCTAAAAGTTTTTCTATAGTTAAAGCTTTTTGAGCATGAATTTTAGATTCGTTTGCTTTACCCAATTTATTAGCCATTTCGGATAAGTGATAATGCATTAACGAAAGCCATACGTTTTGCTCCAGTGTTTCAATGGGTTGCATGTTTCCAATATGGTTTCCTTGAGGATAAAGATTATCGAAACGTGGAGAATCATCTGTTCCTGATTGATAGCTATTTGTATATTCCACTAAGCCATTTTTATTAAGGTCTCTGTTAGTGTAAAGCCAAGTAATATACCTGTTAAATGTATTGTATAGTATTTCAATTTTATTGCTGGACCAGCCCGGTTTCTTTTTTAAATACTCAAGTGTAACCCCAATTAACAATGGCTGCATATCGGTTGAACCAGTTTTTGCAACTCTTTCGAAATATTCATTGAAATCCTGAGTAAAATTAAAACTTCCGGGTATGCCTCCATCGGGTGCCTGTATAGCAGCCATGTTCTTAATAAATTGATATGGAATTTCAGTATCTTTTAGGTTCGATAGAATTATTGAATGATGAAATTCATCCCAAAAGAATTGTGAAGGATACATAAACGGTGAGCTTGCAATGTACGAATAGGGAGTTAGTCCGTCTCCGCCTTCCCAACAATTGCTCCATAACGATACCCAAGCGTTGTAATAAGTTTCTTTAATAATTTTGTCGTTTGTTTTTAAAAGTGGCACTTTTTTATTAAAGAAATCAGTCCAATACCTTTTTTCGGAATCTACGGATGTCATAAAATCAGGTAAGCGAGGGTTTTCAGGCGTTTTGGTAACTTCAAATGTAATTGTAAGTTTTTTGTTAAACGATGCGCCAATAAAAATATCGCCATTTCTATTCCAGCATCCAATGGTGCTTTTATCAATAAAAACTACATCGTTGTACCCCTGAAACTTTCGCAACAAAGGCTGGGAAGTAGAACTCATATTTATATCATAAGCTCCAGAAATTGAGACTAATAAGCTGTAATCTTTCCATTTAAAAATAAACCGTTGGTTTGGTTTGTCGAAAGTTAATGAAATGTCATTTTTATCTCGATAATAATAATCAGTAAAGCTATTCATATTCAAAATAGCGACATTTTTATCATTCGAACTTATAACTTCACTTATAAAAATATCTTTTCCAACGGTTCGCCTAACTTTTATTTGATTGTTTTCGGCTTCGAATAACCATGGCAACCAGTTTTGTGAAGTAGTTGTATGCTGCGTTAAAAGCCCTTTATCTTGAAGCGAATAAACTTCGCCACTGTTCATTGCCATTATTTGCGGGAAAACGAAGCGCCCGAGTGGCGATTGCGCATGTGTAAATTTTTCCCATCCATGAGGTTTAGGATTGTGCGATGCTACATGGTTATGCACCAGAAAGCTTAATTCCGATGATTTTAAAATGCTGTCGAGATTTGGGTGTTGCCCAAATACGAATTGGCAAAACAAAAGCGACACTAGTATTATTCTATACTTCACAATAATAAATTTTGTATTGAAAATATTGTTTACAGAATGATCAATCTTAGAAATTTATCGAGTTATTCGATAAAAACAATGGAAATGATTGTAAGTGAGTAACATGTGTTATGCTAAATTTAAATTTCTTCTCACTTTACGTTTTCCTTAATCAAGATTCCTCATTCCGAACGGAGTGAGGAATCTCATAAAAGACTGGACAACAGTATTTAAAAATGCCCAATCTTAAAAATTTATTTCTTCATCAATTTTTGAAGTCTTCTGTCGCACTCCATCATCGATCGCCCAGAGTGATATGCCACTTTCCATTCGTTTCCAATACTGCCATCAATAACTTTTCCGTCGCGGTCAAGTAATCGTCTCCATTCACCCACCTTATGGTTAATCATCTTGTTATTTACAAAGCCCCAAATAGCCTCGAAAGCTTCGAAATATCGAACATCATTAAAAAGTTCATAACCTTCAAGAAATCCAACAAGCGCTTCGGTATGTTGCCACCACTCTTTTTCGAGTACCAAGGCACCACCTTTACGAAGTCCATCGCGGTATATTCCCCCTTTTTCAAAGTCAATACCGTATTTTACTGCGTTGTTTAACAATAATTTAAATACAGGCTTATATGGTTCAACTGGCGATTTTACGGCATTTAAAGCTCTAACCATTAACCAAACCAATTCGGTATTATGTCCGTACGATGTTGTTTCAGTGGGATCGGCAGGTTTTTCGCCTTCTCGTTCGGCATTCCAAGTTCTTTTAATATTTATTGCTGGGAGTGGATTCCAAGCCAAATCGAATTGATTTAAACCCGACCCAGCATTGTGGTCAACCATTTTATCACTAATAAGATTTATAATTTCTAATAACTTG
The DNA here is from genome assembly GCA_025361285.1 of Bacteroidales bacterium. GTDB lineage: Bacteria > Bacteroidota > Bacteroidia > Bacteroidales > JAAUTT01 > JAAUTT01. The sequence goes on from JANYAP010000031.1 coordinate 30,404, forward strand.
CGTTTGTGAAGTTCGTTGCCCGATGCTAAATACAACGATGTGAATGCTTCCATTAAATGCATGTGAGTATCTAAGCCCTTTCGATCGCCAGCGCTGAAACCTTTTTGAGCTGGAACCCAATTACTTTCGAGGTTTTCATAATATCCACCAAATTGAGTATCGGCACAATACTTTTGAAGCAGATCGAATGTTTGTTCGGCATATTCCAAGCCTCGTTTATCGCCTGTTGAAATATAATATTCTGACAGTGCATAAATTGCAAAGCTTTGACCATAAACAACTTTTCCATCGTCGAGTGCCGATCCATCGCGTTTAACTTTCCATCTCCAACCACCGTTTTTGTTGTCCCACAAATACTTAATAAGAAAATCGACGCCTTGTTTTGCCTTTTCTTTGTTCGATTCGGAAGGAGCCACGCCATTAAGTGTAGAAAACCACCAAATCATACGGCACTGTGTATTTAGGTATTTCTCAGGCATTTCAAGTGCCACGCCATTAGCGTCGAAATTTGTCATAAACCCTCCGTAGGTTTTGTCAACGGCGTTCTTTTCCCAAAAAGGAATTAGTTCATTATACAAATGTTTGTGTATTTCCTTATAATCTACTTCTACTTGTTTACCAATGCCAGATGTTTGTGAATTTACATTCTGAAAAAAGGTAAAAAATGAAGCGCAAATTATTACAATGGTTTTAGTGATAGTTGAACCACTCCAATTAAAGCTGCATGTTTTTGATTTGATGTTTACGTTGCTCATGTTTATAGTTATAGTTTAAATTATAATAGTTTTAAGAGTTTTAATTATTGTTGCAATAACGGTTTTTTAAGAAATATTCCATAGCCAATACTTAAGTGCTTGTTCATATTTTAAGCAACACAAAAATATCTTTTATAAATATATGTATACTAAAATATAGTAACAAATTGCATGTTTTAATGTAACAGTTGCAATTCTCTGCCATGGCTAGTGCATTTAAATGAGCAAATGTATTGTATGTTACCTTCGGGCAAGTCAATTGCCTGAAATTTTCATGAAGTATTGTTTGCCGATATATTTTTTTCTTGCGTTAACCCTGAAGTATAAAAATAAAAACAATAACTATTTACGCGAGAAAAAAATTCCCCGCCAATTTCATTGTAATTTACAATTAATGTTTCAAATTCAGTAAATTAGATCTATTTTATTGAATAACAAGCTTTTCGATTGAGGAGCTACCTTCGGAAATATATTTTACAATGTAAATGC